>JAQUYS010000014.1 GCA_028691765.1 Candidatus Nanoarchaeia archaeon
TACGCGAAATCAAGTGACTAAAGCACAACATTTCAAAACTATTGAAATGTTGCAGGATGCTTTAGAGACTTTTTGGACTACACATATTTTTAAGCAGAATTTTATAGGATACTTATGTCGCTAACTATATAAGGCATGCATTTATAAAGAATGACGAGTTTTACTACTTTGAAGGTAAAACAAAATGACTAACGTCCCTAACACAAAACACTGGAAATTCTGTAGAGTTTTTGTTAGTCAAAG
Source organism: Candidatus Nanoarchaeia archaeon (assembly GCA_028691765.1). Taxonomy (GTDB): domain Archaea; phylum Nanobdellota; class Nanobdellia; order Woesearchaeales; family SKGA01; genus JAQUYS01. The sequence continues at coordinate 244 of JAQUYS010000014.1, forward strand.
ACTTCATATTTTGTTTGCAATGACCGATAAAATACCGAGTAGAGACCTGTAAAGTGAACGTCTGTTAGGGACGCTAGAGGGATACTCAGCTCGAAATTTTGGTTTTGCACAAAGAAAATATGGAGGGTTGCCTGTGAACTTTATTAAACCAATTCAAACAACGAATAAATCAATAAGAATTGAAGGGAAAGTATTTTACAATGATCGAAGAAGACGTATTGATGTAAAAAGACCTATAAGAGACTTATTTGATGCAAATCAAGATGTTCGTTATGTTATGGAGTTATGTTTATCCAAAGATAAACTAGCTACAAGAATACAAGAATTGGAGAATAAAGGCGTTACACCACTTCTGTTATACTTTATAGGAGATGATAAGGATGATGCCTAATAATTGTCCTGAATGTGGAAAAGCTGACTTTAGATTTATGAATGCTCAAAGCGAGATTGTTTGTAAGAATTGTGGCTTAGTTTTAGATGAAGCTTGTGTTGAGATAAATCCATACATTTCCGAATCTGTAAAGAAACGAGCAACACATCCTTATTTAGCTAGAGCAGGAACTAAAGGTGAAGATGGAAAAGTTTTCAAAGATATTTGGTTACTGAGTACTAAGGAGAGAAACATAAATCAAGGTATTGCTAAAATAATTCATTTAAGTGGGAGTTTGAATTTACCTAAATATGTTTTAGATGAAGCTAAGATTATTTTCAATGAAGCTATGGCTTTAGATTTGGCTACTGGAAGAGATATAATTAGTTTAAGCTATGCAAGTGTTTATTCTGCTTGTATAATTCATTCAATACCTAAGATTGCCTTAGAATTAATCACATATAGTTCAATAACTAAAAAGAAACTAATGAAAACATACAGAATATTAAAGAATTCCTTGGGATTGAACATTTCTCCTATGGATCCTTTAGATTTAATACCTAGATTCGCTTCGAAGTTAGAATTAAGTCCTAAAACAATAACTTTGGCTAATGAAATTTTAGTGGAAATCAATAAAAGAGGAATTATGGTTGGAAAAAGACCTGAAACAATAGTGGCAACTACGCTTTATGTAGCTTGTAAGTTGAATAATGAATATAGAACTCAAAGACAAGTTGCTAATGCTACAGGCGTTTTAGAATTGACTTTCAGAAAGTATGCTAAGATGGTTTTAGAATAAGAAGGTTTTTTATTTTAGTTTTGATTTCTTTTGTCATGGTAATTGAAATAAATAATACTGCTATTAAAAATTATTTTATAGAAGTACACAAATCCAATGAAGGTTATATTGAGTTTGTTAATAAGCTCAGTGAATTTGATTGTTTTTTAAATTCACTTCCAACTGAAATAAATAATGCTATGATGCCTATTGAAGAATGGCAACTATTATCTATGACTAATTTTGACAAAGCCTATGAAATTGTCAGAAATGAAGCAAATACAAACATCAACTTTTCTTGGATCTTATCAAGTTTTAAATTGAGACAATTATTTAAATCAATAATTCATTTATTAAATGAAAGTCATTATTATGCTTTAGTTTCTTTGTTAAGAACTTTCCTAGAGGTTGTTTCATATAATGCATTTATGTGTGATAAGATTAACGAATTAGTAATACAATTAAATAATTCCACAAATAATTATTTTCAATATTGTGAATTAAATACTGATTTAGAAAATTTAGTTAAAAAAAGTAGAAAAGGAACTAAAATAACTAAATTATTGGAAGAAGGTGAAAGCTTCGTAGAAAATACAAATATATTAACTACTTTAGATAAAATATCTAAAAAAGAAAAATATAAAACATTAAGAGATAAATATGATTTACTTTCAGAAATTGTTCATCCCAATGTTATGTCTAACTTTATTTTTGGATTGCCAACTAAATTAAATGATCCTAAAGAAGATAAAACTTTTGAAAAGGAAAGAATAATTTTGATGAAAGGAGAAATGGAACAATATTATTATGAAATGCCTGAACCTTATTCTCTTCAAATTAGCATGTATTTCGGCACAATTTTGAGTGTATTAAATTTATCTATAGACTTATATTATGAAACTTTAGATAAATTTAAACAAATTAATGTATTAAAATTAGAAGCTAAACTTCCTTATTATGATTTATTGGAAAAATTAGATGAAACTAAACGTAAAGAATTATGTGAACAAATTTTAAAATCTTATAGGAATTCAAAAAAGTCTTAAAATAAAACATTCTCAATAACAAATGTTAATACTGCAAATAATGGAACATAAATTTTCAACCATTTATATTCAATTTGCACATACTTGTTTTGTAAATTTCCTTTTGTAATTTCATCTAATTTAATTTTAATCCATGAAGTTATTATTAAACTACTAAATGCAGAGATGCCATAACTGACAACCCAATTTACCATGGCTTCTTTTTTAATCCAAATGAAGAATATGGATAATAACATTAATCCTTGGGATAAATTTGTAAAATTAGTATCTGCTTCTTTACGATAATTAGTTTTTCTATTTGATGTTTTGACAATTTTCATACTCAAAGAATATTTTAAAGATTTTTATAGTTTATGAATTAACTCCCAAATCTCTGCCTAAAACTTCCGAATTCAATCAATACAATCTTTTTAACCGCCTAAATCTTGCCCATTAATATTATTTCTTTTTGGTGGAAGTTTGGCAGTCGATAAAATCCAATACTTCAGGTCTTATCAGTATTGGAATTTTCTCAGTTATGCTTTCATACTTATATTTAACATGGGCATCAGTTAACACAATGTATAAATTTTTATACTCTCTTTTAGCTTCTGCAAATTTATGAATCAATCTATCTTTATGTTTTTTAAAATGCAAACCAGTTTCAACTTCAATTGCAATCAATTCTCCTTTTTTATTCTTGAAAAGAATATCAGGTTTCTCAGTCAAATAAACTTCAACATCTTTTGTTTTCTTTAACAATTCTTGTTTGATATTTTGAACTAAGAAAGTGTGTGCTAAAGATTCAATTTTATTCTCCTTTACCCAAACTTCTTCTTGTTTGATTTTTCCTAAGGGAACAAAGTTTGCAGGTTTATAATTTGCATTTGCTAAATAGTTCTTTTGTTCTATATCTAAATCTCTTCCATAAAATAATCCTTCATCTAAATCTAAATCAATTCTTATTTCTTCTCGATCATCATCGTCATTAATTTCTTCAAGTTCACTTTCATTTGGATTTGTTGTTATGATTGCGTGTTCTTTTGGACTAGCAACAACTTCTAATTCTTGATGTTCATTATCTAATATTAGAATTCCTTTACCTTGAGTTGCAGTTAATAAATAATCTTTCTCCATTTGACTTAAATCAAAGTTTTTTACAACTGAATTTATTATTGCGGGTTTTTGTCTTAAAAGAAAACTATAGGAACTATTTGCAAGAACAGCATGACCTGCTTTACTATTAATTAAATCTTCAACATCTTGAGTAATTAACAATAAACCAAGATTAAACTTTCTACATGTTTTTACAATTTCAAAAATATATCCTGCTTCTTCAGTTTGACCAAGTAAACTCCAAGCTTCATCTACAACAAGAAGTTTTCTTTCTTTAGTTTCTTTCATTTTCATGTAAACAAAATCAAGAATTAAAAACATAATAACAGGTTTAACTTGTTTAGGCATATTTCCAATATTAAAACAAACAAAGTTATTATTGAAATCAATTTTACTTTGTTTATTCATGAATGAAAATACTCCTTCAGTATACATGTACAATCTATTGATTAAAGCTCGATATGTTATTTTTTCAGATTGAGAGGATTTTCTATCCATAGAAATTAATTCTTTATACAAATCTCCAAGAATAGGTGGTTTTTTATTTTTGTAACTATTTGCAGTTATTCCACATTTAGCATATGTTTTAGTCAAAGCTTTATCAAGAATACTTTTTTGAATTTCAGAAAGTTCTCCAAACATAATTTTAAATACATCCATCAAAGCTAATCTTTTTTCAATATATTCATGTCCCATCAAATCCAAAGGATTAATTATTGTTTTGGAAGTTCTACTAATCGTTATTAATTGCCCTTTAACTTGTTGAGTTAATCCAATATATTCAGATTGAGGATCAATAACCATAACTTTAGTATTATTTAGCAATTGTCTTGATATTAGTAATTTAGTAAAATAACTTTTACCACTTCCTGAAGTAGCTAAGATAACTCCGTTAGCATTACTTAAAGCATAAATATCTTTCACATAAGGAACTTTATTCTTATTTAGCCCTAACATTACTCCTTTTTCTTCTAATGTCAAGAAAGGGCTTGTAAATGGGAAAAATGCACTTAATGCTTTAGTTGTAATATTTCTAGTTACCTTTAATTCATCATTAGCTACAGGAATCATTGATTTGTATGCAGAAATTTGTCTAAATACAGGTGTGTTGGGAACAATCATAATACTATTTAATTCTGACTCAACCTTTTTTGTTAAGAAATCTAATTCTTCTTTAGTCTTTCCTTTACAATTAATGTAAAGAGAAACATTGAAAAGTTTTTCATTACCTTTTTGCATTTCTTCTAAAACTTTTCTTGTGTCTTGATATTTTATTTCTAAAGTTGGATTTAGAGATCTCTTTAATTCTTCAGAATACAAATCTGCTCTTTGTTTTTGTAATTCTTTGTTTAACATAATCATCATGCTTTCAATACTGAAAGGTTCAATATGAATACTAATATCAAAATCTTCATTACTAGAAATAATTTTATCAAGAAATCCTGATTGAACTATTCTTGGATAACCACTTGCAGTAATAATTCTACAAAGTTTATTATTTATCTCTAAATGATCCCCATTATTTTTAATATGATTGGGAGCTATAAGATAATGTGTTCCATCTTTAGCTTCCTCATTCATTTCTCGTTCATCTCCAATATCGTTGAAGAAGAGTTTTAAGTTGTTTAAAATTTCTTTATTGTGAATTCTTCTTGTTTTTAATCCAATAGATTCTAATCTTTCTTTACAAACATCCGCTTGAATTTTAAGATTAGTTGTTTTAGGGATGATTAGAAAAAAATGTCTGTTTCTCATTTGGTTTTTCTTTATGTTTGATTTCATAAACTCTGAGAAATCATTAAACAATTCTTTGTTTGAAACATTTGATTCTAATTTTTCTAAATATGAATCCATGTTAAGGTTGTGGGTTGTAACTACAAATTGAATTGGAAAATCTAAACTATTTAGAAATTTTTGAAATCCTATAATTATTGTTTCTTTTTCTTGTTCTGTTTTAATGCTAAAATTTAAAGGAGTTATTTGCAAGATTGCAACATCAGTTTTAGTTTGAATTATATTATCTTGTATTTTTTTTATTTGTACAATGTCTTTCATCTTTTTGTCATTGATTTTTGCACTTCTGAAGTTTAGGAAGTGATAGATTCTCTTAATCCATGTGCTTATGTCAAAGAAAACGAATAAAATTCCTAGGATAGTTGGAATTGTAGCTAGAATGAATTTGTTTGTTAGTGTGTTTTTGCTTATTAGGATTAGAAGTGTTATAGTTCCAAATAATGAAGCCCAAGCTAGTTGTCCGAAAGTTAATCCAAAAAGGATTTTTTCTTTGTGTTGGAGTTGTTGAGGGATTTCATATGTCACATTTGGTTAAATGTTGGCATTGTATATAAACGAATGTCGGAGGAATGGAAATGTTTATAACTTTTTAACAACTCTTATGATGTATGGGATATAGTAGTAATCGATTTATAGAAATGATTGAAGAAGAAGAAAGATTGAAACGTCCTTGTCCAAAAAAAGGTTGCGAAGGTTATTTAGTTGAACAATCATTTGATGGCAATATTGAATCAGCATCATATGATGAATATCTTGCAGGCATCGATAGAGAATTTATTTGTGATGAATGTGGATTTACTCGCTATGAAGATGTTGATGTTGATAAAGATTGTGAGGATGATTTTGATATTCCAAGTGAATATTATGCTAATGCTTTGGATACTTTGAATAGTATTCAAGAAATTTCACATAATAATTTAGAATCTTCTGCAAAGATTGAGATTCCACTCGATTCCACTCAAAAATTTTTGATTAAAGTATTATATGGAAGCACTATTGCCACACTAGAGGCATATTTAGGAGATGCGTTTAAAAATAAAATTTTGACAAATAAAGACCTAATCAAATCATTTGTAACTAATTATACTTTGTGTAAAAAGGATGTGAAATATACTTTGTTAGAAATATTCGAAGAGCAAAATTCTAATACAGAGACATTTGTAACAAATAAAGTCAAATCCTTAATGAATGCAATTATATTTCATAAACTTACTAAAGTATATGAATTATATAAACAAATATTAGGTGTTGATTTGCCTTCTAATTGGCAAGATTTTTTAAAACCAATAAAAAAAAGACATGATATATTTCATAGATGTGGTCGAGATAAAGAAGGAAATGAGATTGATATTAATAATGAAGAATTAAACAAATTAATTATGTCTGTTAGTGATTTTATTGAAACTTTAGATCAATCAATAAATTGTGTTTAAACAAATAAAGCAATATATTTAGCCGCTTGAGCCACTTTCTCGGCTCCTTCTCCTGCTCCAGACTTAGAAATCGCATGTTTAGCTAACAAAATAAACAATAAATTAACTAATCCAAAGCAATTTATCATAACAATAATTTTAATATTCTCAAAAATAGGAATCTCAATCAACATAGAACAAGCCAATATTATTATCGAAGCTAAAAAAGTAATGAAAATATTCAACATTAATAAATTCAAAATTAACTTCCCATAACTTTTCAAAGGAGGAATAAAATAACAAAATATTCCTATGGGAATAAACAACACTCCAAAAGCAACAACTAAATATCTCATAACCAAGAAAAACAATGTAAACAATAAAACTATAACATACATAAACACTAAAATAAATTCTAAGCCCACATTAACTAAGTTATCTGCAGTTAACATAAAGAATTGAGGATTAACTAAAGATAACACAGAAGAACTCATAACGGAGCCTAATTCAATCACAAGATCATAAAGATAAAATGATCCTTGAATTAAAACTATCATAATCATGGTATTTTTTAACCATTCTTTAGCCATTTCTCTACGAACAACATTATGTCCTGATAATAAAAACTGAAATCCTGCATAAATAAATAACAAACCATAAAACATACTTATACAATAAACAACTATTGCCCAAATACCTTGAAATAATTCTATTGAAGGATGTGCTTGTAATAAATTTGTAACTAAATCTAATAATGGTTCCAAAGGAGCATTAATTAAATTCAAAATAAATTCATACATCTTTTCAGGAATACAACTTGCCAAATTTGTTAATCCACATTCTGTTTCTGCATGAACACTAGGAATCATAAAGACTAATATTGCAACAGGAACTAAAACCTTGCCCCAATATTTTTTAATTAATTTGTAAATAAAAATATTAACAAAAACAAATATGGCTATTTTAAAGATTAAAAAGAAATTTGAAGAAAACTTTTCTTGTTCAAAAGGTTCTAATTCTAGTTCTTGATATTCTTCTTTACATTCCGAAGTTGTAGTTTCAAAGAAATTAGTTGTTTCAATAGAACATATAGAAGGTTCATTAACAAAAATTGAATTATTATTAAATCTTAAATTATTAATTATATTTTCTTCAACAGGCTTTGCTTCTAATTGTAACGTGTAAAAAGGTTTATTTGTAAAATTAGCTTGATAAATAAAATTATTTTGAGTTAAACTAGATTCTCCAAAGTTCAAAAAAGTATTCGATAAATTTGTTGAGTTTAATGTTCCTTTATGAGTTCCTCTATATTCTGTAATAAAAGTAAATTCTGAATTCAAAGGATTTTGATATTCAACAACATTTACAAAATCTTCTAAATTAACAGATTCGCTAGAATAATCTGTAGTTGAATATTTACATCTCCATCCTGTTTCATAATGTCTCCATTTGTAGATTTTTTCTTTTATTGTAACATCAATATTTAATTTAACTTTCAAAGTATTGTAATTATAGATTGAAACAAAGATTTCTTTTTTGTTTCCTATATTCATATTGTTTGCATACCAATCTAAATCTACGTCCTTTGAATCTAAACTATAAATTATTTTACAAGTTCTTCCGCTTCGTTTATTGTTATTGTAATATGTGGAAGGAACATTCACATCATAATCATATTCAGATCTTAAATTAATTGCATAAGGAACATATAATTTATCTTCATATTTAATAGAAGGATTGATTGAGATTAATTTTAACCAAGAATTTTTAATATAATTTTTATTAATGACATTAACGTCATTTGGAAGAGAATTAATATTAATATTTGAATTATATTCTTGAATAAAATCATAATCAGGGTAAGAAGTATTTGTGTAGATTAAATTTGCAATTAAATCTTCGTCTACTGAATTCAAATATACACAATTTTTATCTTCAATTAAAGAACAATCATAAGCATAACTACTTGAAACTAAAATTAAAAATAAAAAAATAAAAATAACAGGCTTCATCCTACCAAGAATGAAACTATTAATGGTGCTACCCAAATTATAATTAAACCAATTACAACATAAGTTCCCATCATCTTTGCCTGTTCCCTCTTACCTTGATCTCCACCACTAGCAATAAAGCTTAAACCTGCAAATACTAAAAACACGACTGCAAGTATTGTGGCAGAATATTTGATGAAATTGTAAATTTTCATCACAGGTTCGAGAATTTGATCAAAGGTTTCCTTGTCCTCATCACTTATATCATCGTCGAAGTCAACTGCTAAAACTATGTTTGAGAGCATTAGCATTAACAACAACAAAATCCATATTTGTTTCATTTTTTCTTCCCCCTCGAACGTTTTTTATAGTAATCTTCGAGACTACCATACTTCCATTCGATAAAAGCAATACATGAAACACAAATTGTTTCATCTTTGTCCACTTTTTTTCCGCACATTTCACATATATTGACCATTTCATATCGCCTTAATGTAGAAATAGTTGTGATAGAAGAAGAATAAATCTCGGAGAAACGTTCCCGATGTGGGCACTGGACACGTTATGTGAATATTTATAAATATAAAGAAGTTTTAACAAGTAGAAATACTATGATAAAAGAATTATTTGATAAATGGTTTCAAGCAGTTATTATTTTTACATCCATTTTACTTGGTGCAGTAGTTTCAGTTAGTTTGAACAATACATGTAAGATTACTTCCGTTTTATCAATAATGGATTGCTCCGTTTCAGGAATTTTATTAAAAGAAACCATTTTTTTGGGAATCTTTATGATTGGTGTCGGAGTCTTTATTTATGCTTTCATATGCGTAGGTTTATTACTTTTATTTTTGGAATCAGAATTTTTAATCTTTTTGATCATTAAATTATTGAAAACTTTATTTGTACAAGCAAATTCAAAAAACTTTTTCCATCCTTCAATAATGAAATACATAAAATCACAAAACAAATATAGAAAATTTTATTCAGCCAAATTATTATTTTTTATAATTATTAATTATAGTTTTTTAATAATTCCTTTAGTTACACCTTCAAATGAATGGTTAAATTTACCATATTTCGTTTGGTATGCGTATATGTTGTCAGCGATAATTTACTATTTATCTTTTAGATATAGTAAAAATAAATTTTGGAAGTACTAAAAAATGAAAGATGCAATAACTGATTTCCGAATAAGAAGAACATTGAATATGTTACATTATGCAACTGAACAAGTAAATAATATAAGAAATAGTTTGCACTCGAATAAAACCTATACTGAAATTAACCAAGATACAGCAATAGAATTCTATATTATTTCATTTAGTCAAATAATTTATATATTGCATGAAACTATGAATGAAATTCATGGAAAAAATAATAATTTAATTAAATTTATTTTTGAGATTAAAAAGATAAACGATTGGCACATATTTGCTCAACAAATTAAACATAACAATGTATCTCCACAAAAAACTCAAAATATTGATGTTCTCTGTTCCCAAGATGCAAAAGGATCTATAAAATCAACTAAAGTTGTCCCTAAACCAGAACGTCATCAATTTAAATTTCAAAAAGGACGAACAAACATAGATATAGATAATATGGAAGAACAAATGAAAGAAGTTCATAGAATTCTAGTTGATGAAATAAAGAAATTCTATATCTCCAAATCGAAATAAATTTATTTTAGTTTCTTGACAACTTTTGTCTTAGTAGTTTTTTTCTTTTCTACTTTCTTTTTAGCAGATTTTTTCAAAATATTCTTCTTTTGCTTTCTTTTAGGTGTTTTTTTAAAAGAAAACAATTTACCCCAATTAGTAATAATTAAAGGAACTGAAAGTAAAATAAATCCTATTAATCCTCCTAAAAAAGTAGTGAAGTTTTGTTTATTTTCTTTATATTCCTCATATGTCGCAAAACGCACATTATAGGATGAAGACAGACAAACAGATTTGTTATTATCTAAACCATCTATTTCGATAAAAATCATTTTGTTTTCTGAAGGAATGAGAAAATCTATTGTAGTTTCAAAAGTTTGATTATTTTTTACATTAGCCACATTAGTAAATTCAACATAACCCGAAATATTCGTTAAATTAATTTGTTTTAATTTGCAACTAACATTATGCCCCACTATAACTTTATTAGAATAATCTTCGCAATTTATTTCTGAATTTTTATATCTTAGATGAGTTACACAATCATTAAGTTTCAGTCCTAATTTATGAGTTTCTTCATGTGTCAAATCATCAATTAACAAACTTCCAATTAAGAATATCATCATTACTGCTAAGATAATGGCTACGGGTTTAAACATTATTTTTACTTTAGTTTTTTTCAGAGTAATAACTTGAAGGATAAATATTATGAGTATAACTATATTAAAAATCCATTTACTCCATGAGGTATTGATTATAATTCCATTGACATGTCCGTAGAATGATGAAATATATGCTATTGGAAAAATAACATATCCTAACACTTCCTTCTTGAGCATCTTATCTGAAACAAATACTAAATATAAAAGATAACTAACAAATAGTATTATGACGCTGATTATTGCTAAAGTTATTTTACCAATATATGCTTGTAAACTTTCTCCGAGAAATGTTCCCGAAAGATACATTAAAAATGAAATTAAAAATAATAAAATACTCATCTTATAGCTTGTTTCATAATTTTGGAGTTTTTTTAATTTCTTCTTTACCATTTTAAGTTAACCACAAATTAATAATTATTGATGTCAGTATAATTATTACTCCACTTATTACAAAAATCAAAATATTTGTTTGATATTTTTTAACTAATTTTTTTAAAGGAAAATAAAATTTAATAAAAACACCTACAACGGCACCTATCGTAATTATCCAAACTAAAATATCCCATATTTTTTTCAAATTATTAATCGTATTATATTGATTGCCAACATCAATTTTGGCAGAACTATGAGAGAGGGCATTATAATATGCATCCGCATTTAAATTGGTGTTTTTACCTAAATCTCGTAGAAGATATTCTTCACCAAAAGTTAATACTTCGATTTTCCAAATTCCCAACATATCTACTGGAAACGAATATATAAACTCCCTATTAAACTGAGTCTGACCCATAAATAAATCATTCATATCCCTGCATTCATTAGCAACACAAAAATTAGTTTTTGTATTTGAACAATGAACTTCTCTGTTGTTTTCGATAAATTTATGATTTTTAATCCAACTTTTTATCTTCGCAGATTCCTCATCCAAATTACATAAATTCAGACCTGAATTATAATGACAATCATAAAATAAATCTACTTTAGATTCTTCTTCTTGACAAAAACAAGGAAACATATATCTCAATTTATCTTCACTATCATAAATAAAAATATAATAATAAGGATTTTTAATTTCGCTTAAGCTAAGATCTTCATTACGAATACTAAATTTAACAATTTCACCCAAATTAAATACAGATTTATCAGGAGTTATATACGTTTCGACATTATAATCAGGTATACCTACATATTCTTTTTCAAGCTCAATAAATTTATAATCACTATTACCTGCATATTTGCATAAAGGTACATCTAAATCTAGTATGTGATTTGTTTTAACAAAACTAGGGACATAAATTGTTAAAATTATGATTGTAAAAAGAATTATTCCTACAATAATATTTTCATATTTTTTAAAAAAGGAATCCATGGTATGAGGGAAATGTCCTTATAAATAAATCTTTCTACTCATAATTCTCTCAATTCCCAACCCCTATACTTAAACTTAATAGCTAAAAGAGCCTTTACTCTCGATTTAGAAGCAACAGAACACATTTTATCCAATTGTTCCTTAATCCCCTTTCTCATATAAAACTTCTTCTCTTTAGTAGCTTTAACTTCAACCAAATAAACGTCTCCATCCTTAAACAAAACACAATCACAAACGGCATTCTGACCTGAACCTGATCCAGCAACCCTTTCACAATGATGTCCTTCTGCAATCATCTTGTTCACAAATTCATTCTCATATTTTTTATTGTTACAAATACTCATAAACTTCCACCCCTCTCAAATTAGTCATTTTCAATTTAGCCAATTCCAACTGCTTATCCAAAATCTCCTTCTGCAACATTAAACTCTCTTTATCTAAACTAATTTCTACAGAAGGAATATTTGCACCTAAATTACTCTTAGGATAAGCATAAGCCACATAACTGGATTCTCTAAGATCTTCCCTAGTCATTTCAGTATAGATTTGAGTTGTATCTATATCTTCATGACCTAAGAAATCTCGCACATCTTCAATCTTCATACCTGATCTTCTAAGATTAGTTCCACAAACATGTCTAAAACTATGTGCGTGATATTTATGTCTAGCATTACCATTAACCTGAAGATAATCAACCTCTTGAAGATTTGCCTTCTTCAAAGCAGTAGTAAGTTTATCCTGAACTTGCCTTATCAAACTTTTAACTTCAGCTCTAACGCCAAATCTATCATCCGCAGGCAAAACATATTCCTGTTCAGGATTCATTAATCTCCAAGATTTCCAAATTGGCAAGAACATAATATTAATCGGAATTAACCTATCTTTTCCATAACCTGACTTGTACCTTCTAGTATTCTTACCATCGACAACCTTGAGTTCTCCATGAATCAAATCAACATCTGCCCATTTTAATTTAACAAACTCTCCAATTCTAAGACCTTGAAAAATACTTGAGAAAATAAAGAACCCTAATCTAACATCATCCACATAAGCAAGTAGATTCATAACTTCTTCTTTAGTTGGAACACAAGGAAGTCTTTTCTTAGTACAAGTATTTGTCCTTTCCGAATATCTTTCTTGTAAATTTTTAATTGCACCATTCATTCATATCACCTTATCACATATTTGTTAATACAAACTTTAATTTGATACATTAATTCCTGTTCAATAGGATTTGTTGCTTTGAAAGGTTTTGGCAAACTCAAAGCTTTTCTCAAACCAATAGATCCTTTCATTAATTTCTTTTGAACACTTTCAGTACAATTGCCCGCAAGCATCCATTTGTAAATAGTACTAGGATTGTAATTATTGTTCAAATAAAGTTCATACAAAGCGACTTCTTCGCTAGAAAGAATAGTTGTCTTACTTCTTTTCTTGGGATAATGCCAAGTAGCCAATTTAGAACTATATCTAAACAGAGTTTTTTCATCTAAATTTGGGAAAGTTTTCTTAACCAATTCATTGACTTTCCTCAATTTGTCATAAATGGTTTCATTCATTTCATTTACCTCACATATTTTGTATTTGGCTTAGTTTAAAACCAAATGTCGGAACAATGTTCCCTATGAGGCACATATAAGAAAAAGATCAATAAAACCTACACAAAATGCCAGTTTACGGGTGTTAATAGACCCGAAGAAATCTTTGATTTCTGAGAGCGCAGCGTGGCAAGGATTTTCGTAGAAAATCCGCAGAGTAAAAATCAATTTTTAGAATTATTCATCAGGCGCACTTTCAGAAGCAAGAGCCAATAAATGCTCTAGCATACTTCGTTTGACAACTGATTTTGAAGCATCAAAAGAAACATTACCCTCAGAACCTCTTAACGATAATAATTGAACAGTTGTAAAACCATTATCAGGATTACTCAAATAATCATCAGCAAAATTTTTTGCTAAACCCATAGCATTTTGATAAGCATCTTGAGGACTATCTGCTAAAAGAGTTTCTGTTCTTTTTACATTATCAGGATACTTAACTCCATATCCTGGAGAAACTCCACAATCAATTCCGAAAGTTGCTTGATATTCCATTTTCAAAATAAGAAAATTTTCTGGAATTTAAAAAGATTTGTATGCTGGAGTTGAAAGCGCGCCCCTAATCAAAAATTGATTTTTATTTCTATTAATTGCTGTTAGTTTCTTTTTGCATACGAAGTATGTAAAAATTTCGATAGAAAAGTCGAGAATGAGTCCGTAATCATCTGGGCATAAAATTAAAATGATTTAGTTGTAATTTGTTATTAATTACATAGTAGTAGTTACAAAGAGAAAGATTTAAATATTGGAATAATTATTTAAAATTAATATGACTGTATCTGTTAATAATAAGCTTGTTGGAAATGGAATTACCATATGTTCTATTTTAGGATCTATGACTTCTAAAATGTATGAAGGACCACTTCAAAATATAGTGTATGGATATGGACAAGATTTAATTTATCCTTTAGGAATGTATTTTCTTTTGCGTGATGGAGTAATGCATCTAGGAAGTCAAAGTAAAAAACTATCTTTTATGGCAAATAAATATTTTAATGCTGCATTTGTTTTTGCAGGATGTTCTACTTTTGAAATTGCTCAAGGATTGGGAATTCATAAAGGAACTTTTGATTTAAAAGATTTTGTAGCATATGGTATTGGCACAGGATTGGCATTGACAATTGATTCATATATTCAAAATAAAGAAAATAAAAGAAATAAAGTTTCTAATGACCAGTATGAATCTCCTCTTAATATAATTTAATTTATTTTTATTATTTAGGACTCATTCTCGATTGGAACTAATCCTTGTTATGTGCGTCGGAGCGTAGCGGAGACCGAGGGATAGTGCAACGATTTTTCACGAAGTGAAAAAATCCCGAAGAGTTGTATTTAGGTTCAGATAAATTTCGACCGAAGGGAGTGTAAATGTCCGAAGGACTGGGGGGAATTCCTTTTTGTTTCTTTTTTTCTAAAAAAGAAAATAGAGAGGGCTTATATTTCTTCAGTGATTAATACTTCTTCTCCTAACATATCAATAATTTTAACTGCGATTGTTGTTTTTTTAGGAATATCTAATTCATATTTTCCTAATACAAAATCTTTCTTTTTTTCTGGAACATCTGAATATTTTATATTGAAAACTTTTCCATTATATTCTGTATCAATTAAAACAACATCAATCATACTTCTAAAATCAGGGATTTTTACTTTGATTAGTTTTTCTCCATCATTTAATCTTTCTATAATTGAAGGAGATATGAAATCTTTTAATTCTATTTGAGCTTTATCTCCTTTTCTTTTAATAGAAACTTTTGCTTGTGCTGGTTTGTGGATTAAAAATTTACCATATTTGCTATCAGTTCTTAATTCAACCACTTCTATCTTATTTACTGGGTGTTTTTTATTATAATCTTCAATATAAGAATCTGTGCTTAATTCTTTACCCAAACATACAATAGTTACATTTCTATTTTCATCAGGTCTTTTCTTTAATTCATTTTGAATTAATTGTAAATCCAATAAAGTTAAAGGATGGTTAAAATCAATTATTTTTACAAGATTTTTACCTAATGTACCTTCAAAGAAATTATCAGTTTTTATTCTTTGTATTCCAATATGTTGAACTGCTAATTCTATTGCTTCTGTTCTTAATAATTGCAAATCATAATCATTAACTTTGTAATGAGCAAAAGATAAATATTTTTGTTCTGAATTTTCACTTAATGTTTTTTGTTTCCCATTTTTAGATTGTTCTGAAATAATTTTTTGGATTCTTTTAGCAGTTGTTTGTATTGAACCTTTGTTAATATCTACACCAATCCATTTACGATTTAATTTTTGTGCAACTGCTTGAGTTGTACCACTACCCATAAAACAATCGAGAACTATTGAATTTTTATTAGAAGATGAATTTATGACTCTGTTTAATAATTCTTCAACCTTTTGTGTAGGATAACCTGTATCTTGTCCTGATTGATTTGCAATTCCTAATAAATCTTCCCATACATTATCAATAACCTTTTCTTTAAAATATGAACCATCTTTAAATTCTAAATAATATTTAATTCTTGGTTTTCCCGAAATTATTTTTAATGTTTTATTAATTTCATCTAATTCGTATTTTGTTCCATTTCCAGAATATAATTTATTTTCTTTAGCAAAGTTATACAAACTATATTTACTATATGAACCTGCATCAGAATGTGAAAAAAAACCTTTTTCATCTTTAAGAAAACCTTGTTTTTCAGGATTTTCTATTTTTTCAAAAATACTTAATTTATTATAATTTTTATTTGCTTCTTCTTTATTCTTGGAATAAAAAAATAACATATTTAAATTATTTCCAAAAAAAGAAGAATCTACTTTTCTGCCACGAGATACATCTGTTCTAT
The DNA here is from genome assembly GCA_028691765.1 of Candidatus Nanoarchaeia archaeon. GTDB lineage: Archaea > Nanobdellota > Nanobdellia > Woesearchaeales > SKGA01 > JAQUYS01. Next base: position 16,854 of record JAQUYS010000014.1, read on the forward strand.
AAGCAACCCAATTTAAAAAATTATTTGAACCAAATACTTCTTCCAATAAACATCTTAAATGATGTTCTTTATTATCATCACAATGTAAAACAATAACTCCTCCATTAGACAATAATTCTTTTAACAATAACAATCTTTCATAAATAAATTGAAGATAATTATCATTTGCCCAAATATCATGATATTGTAATTGTTCCCCTAAATTATAATCTTCTCCTTCTAATTTACTTTTTTGTTTTTTTCCTCTTAATTCAACTCTTCTTAAATAGTTTGCAGCACTATCAAAAGGTGGATCTATATAGATTAAATCAACTTTACCTCTAAAACCATTTGCTAAAAGATAACCTAAAACCTCTTTATTATCTCCGTGAAATATTAAATTTTGCCAATTATCTTTTAAGTCATCAAAAGTAGGATTTTCTAATTGTTTTGATTCTCCTGTCGGATCAAAAACCTCTACTAATTGTGCAGGAAAACTTTTAATAAAATCTAACGGTTTTTTACCAACCCAATTTAACATAGGTCTTCCTTTAGCTTCTGTTATTTTTATTTTTTTTTCAGTCATTTTTGTTCACCATAAATCCAATTTTTTACTTTTTGAATATTATCAAATCCAATCTCTTCATCTTTAGTTAATAAAACTTCATATTTAAGGTTATCTGGATTTAAATTTTCCAATTCTCTTATAGCCATTTCTTTATTTTCATCTCTGAAAACTTCTCCCTTTACTTCAACTATAAGTATTTTGCCATCTTTCTTTTTTATTACAAAATCAGGAGTATAACTTCTCCATTTACCTTTTTTATCTTTGTATTCAAATAAGAAATCTGTTTTTTTACTATCTGTTAATTGTCCTGTAAAATATATATCTTCTATATTATCAGGATTTTCATTTAAAGAATCAATAAGTTGAACAAAAAAGTCTTTTTCAGGATTAGAATCCATTTTGTAAGGAGAATAATGAAAACTAAATTCTTTTTTATTATTATCTTTAAATTTTTCATAATATAAAAGTAAATTTTCTTTATCTTTGTGATAAATTATTTCAGTAGTATATATTACATTTCCGTTTTCTTCTTCTCTATTAAATCCATCTTTTTTTACTAAAGCTAAATGAACCTCTATTTCTTCTTCTGTAATCTTATATTTTTTAGTTTGTTTTTCAATTTGTTTCTTTAATTCTATAATGTGAGTTAAAGGAATTTCATTTTCAGAATATATATTTTTTAATATTGAATAAATTTTTTCTAAATCAAGTCTATAAATTTGTGATAAATCAAGAGCAACTTCATAAATGTCAAGAGTTTCCTCATCAAGAATTATTTCTTCAACTTTATCCTCAACTAATACTCCATATTTTTCTATTCTTTCTCTTATATTATATTGTGTTTTTTTAGAAACTTCAACTTCCACATCAGGCTTTTCTAAATTTAGCTTTTGATTGTGTGTTTCATCTAAAATTATTTTTTTAATTTTTTTCTTAATTAAAATAGGCGGTAATTCTGTTTTTCTTAGAACTAATCTTTCTTTTCTCATTTCTTGCTTAGTCATATCTAAAATTTGTAATGATTCTCCAAAAGTTTCTTTAAGTTGTGAATCTAAAACTTTCACATTATCTTTAGATAAATATATTCTTGCTTTTTTGTTGTTATTAGGAACTTGTCTTAAACATCTAGAAGCCGCTTGAAGTACAAAATTATTACTGCTTTTTAATTTTCTTGCTAGTGCTGTCGCAAATAAAGAAGGACAATTCCATCCTTCAGTACCCATATTTACTAATAAATAAACTCTATAAGGATTATCTATATCATTAACTCTGTTATTAAATAAATCTTTAATTTTTTCATCGGATTTATTATGAACTTCTAAAACTATTGATGGATCTAACCCCAATTCAGAAACCTTTTTTTCAATGAAAGGTTTTATTTTTTTCAAATCTTCTGTTTGAGGAAAATAAATTGCAAGTTTTGATTTAGTACCATTGTAAGTTTTTACATCTTTATATTCTTTAAAAAAATCTTCAACGATTATATTTACAAAATCTTTTGTATCTATGTTATCATAGGAATAAATACTTTCTTTAACTTCTTTAAGAATACCATCTTTTATTCCTTGAGATAAACCATACCAAAAAACAACATCTCTCAACATCTGTTTTTTAAAATAAGGTGTTCCAGTAGTATTTACAACAACAATTACATTAGTATTTTCAGCTAGATAATCAACAGTTTTTCTAACTTTTTTTAACTCTACATCTAAAGATTGTCCGTAAGTGTGATGTGCTTCATCTGAAAAAATAGCTAAATGTGGTAAAGATGCTATTGTTTGCAATCTTAAATTTGCAACTTCTTGAGCTTCTTCTCTTTTTTCAATCTCTTTATAATTTAATAAATTAAGTTGAATACCCTTTCCTGTTGGTTTTTGTATTCTTATTTTTTCAGTATTTGTTACAATTATATTGAAACTACTACCCCTAATTATTGGGATATCTTTTTCTTTATCTTGTGTATAAGTTATTTTTACAGAACTCATAAATTGTTTATATAATCTTGAAGGCAAAATTTTATCAAAAGGAATATCTGAAATTTCTTTCAAAGCACCTAAAATAGTTTTTCCAGGTGCAAATACTAAAGCATTTTTTACAAAATTATTTTGATATTCTAAAGCTAGAGTAAATTCAGTACAAATTATAGAACCTATTAAAATCGTTTTTCCTGAACCCATAGCTAAAGCAAGAATATAACTAGG
>JAQUYS010000015.1 GCA_028691765.1 Candidatus Nanoarchaeia archaeon
ATTGACCACAATTAACACAAGAACTATTTACAATCGGAACATTCAAAGGAGTAGTTACAGTTGAATAAAATCCACGACCTTCAAAACCAATAGCATTTACAGTTTGAATATCAGAACACATTCTCACACATCTACCACAAAGAATACATTTAGAATTATCTCTTACAATAGATGTACTAGAAAAATCAGGAAGAGAAATTCTTTTTTCTCCTTCAAAAGGAATTTTTTCAATACCATATTCTTCAGCATATTTTTGTAATTTGCATTTTAAATTTTGAGAACAAGTAACGCAACTATAATCATGATTCGCTAAAATTAATTGCAACGCAATTTTTCTATCTTTTAAAATTTGAGGACTATGTGTTTTAATTTTCATACCTTCTTTTAATTCAAGAGTACAAGAAGTCACAGGTTTAGCCATTCCTTCAACTTCAACAATACACAACCTACATGCCCCCACTCTTTCCAATCTTGGATGATAACACAAATGAGGAATACGAATATTAAATCGTTTAGCAACATCTAATACTTTCTCGCCTTCTTTGCCTTGAACTTTAATTCCATCAATTGTAAAATTAATCATTTTTTCTCTATTGCGTCAAACGCACAAACCTCATAACATTTACCGCACTTAATACATTTAGATTGATCAATATAATGCCTTTCTTTAGGATCGCCAGTTATTGCTCCAACAGGACAATTCCTCTTACACGCACCACAACCAATACAATTAACTTTAATAATATATTGAACTAAATTCTCACATACACCTGCAGGACAAATTTTTTCTACAAGGTGTTCTTCATACTCTTTTCTAAAATGTTTTATTGTTGAAAGAACAGGATTTGGTGCAAATTGACCTAAACCACATAAAGAATTTTTACTAACATAAACTGCAAGCTCATTTAATTTATCAATATCTTGAACGACACCATTACCTTTAGATATTTTTTGAAGCATTTCAAGAAGTCTTTTAGTTCCTTCTCTACATGGAACGCATTTACCACAACTTTCTTGCTGAGTGAAATTTAAAAAGTATTTTGCCCTATCAACCATACAATTAGTTTCATCAACAACAATAAAAGAACCAGAACCCATAATAGTATTTAATTTAGTCATGGACTCATAATCTAAACTAGACTCAAAATCTTTTGGAACAACACAACCACCCGCAGGACCACCAGGAAATAATGCTTTTATTTTTTTATTGTTTGGAGCTCCACCACCAATATCGTAAATAATTTCTTTTAATTTGATTCCGAAAGGAACTTCAATAACTCCTGTTCGTTTAACATCTCCGCTCAAACACAAAATCTTAGTTCCTCTAGTGAATTTAGAACCAATTTTTTTATAATTCTTTGAACCCATTTGCATAATTGTTGCAACATGTCCCCAAGTACCAACATTGTTAACAACAGTAGGTTTACCATAAACTCCTTTATCTGCAGGGAATGGTGGACGAGGCATAGGTTGTCCTCTTTCACCTTGAATACTTTTAATTAAAGCAGTTTCTTCACCACAAACATAAGCGCCCGCGCCACGTCGAATCGTTAAATCAAAATCAAAACCATTTTTACTTAAAATATTTTTTCCAAGCAACCTATTTTCTCTACAAATTTTGATTGCAGTTTCCAAAGTTTCAATTGCTAAAGGATATTCTTCTCGAGTATAAATGATTCCTTCTTTGGCACCTGTTGCCCAAGCACCAATCAACATACCTTCAATAATTTTAAACGGATCACTTTCCATTAAAGTTCGATTCATGAAAGCACCAGGATCTCCCTCATCGCCATTACAAACAACAATTTTATCTCCTGTTTTTTTAGAAATAAATCTCCATTTAGTTGCAGTAGGAAAACCCGCTCCACCACGACCTCTTAAACCCGCAAAATCAATTTCATCAATAACTTTTTCAGGCAATAATTCAATTGCATTTTTCAAACCATGAAATCCATCTTGAGAAATATATTGATCTAAATTTAAAGGTTGAATAAAACCACAATTTTTCATAACAATTCTTTTTTGTTTTTTATAAAAAGGAAGCTCTTCTAAATCTTCACAAATAAATTTTTTATCAAAAACTTTTCTATCTTTAATGCATTTAACTAATTCTTTGACATCTTCTTTTTGAACATTTCCATAAATAGTTTTTTTACCATCTCTATATACAGTTACAATAGGTTCATTATAACACATACCAACACAACCAGTTTCCATAATAGGTATGAATAGAGAATATTTTTTTAATTCATCAAGAACTTCTTTTGCACCCGCAGAAATACCACAAGTAGCCACACCCACTGTAATCCTATCTCTACTCAATTCAGGAGCCAAAATCATTTTAAGTCCTCTATTAATTTCTCAATTTTATCCTTTGTTAAATTCCCATAAATATCTTCATTGATCATACAAGCAGGAGCCCTTGCACAAGCACCAATACAATTATCAACTTCCAATGAAAACAAACCATCTTTAGTGGTTTCACCAGATTTAATGTTTAATTTAGTTTCAATATAATTTAATAATTCAGGAGAATGCTTAATATTACAAGCCGTACCATTACATAATTTTATTTTATATTTTCCTTGTTTTTTTGTTTTAAAACTTTTATAAAAACTTGCTACTCCAGTTAATTTAATTAAAGGAATATCTAAATTTTGAGAAAGACGAATCAAATCTTCTTCAGAAATAAAATTTTTCTCTTTTTGAACGTCTTGTAACAATTCAATTATATTTTTATCTGTAATTTGAGGCTTGAGTTTCATTAAATCTTGGAGTTCTTCATCACTTGGTTTTTCTTTACCTACATAAATACGTTTTCCCTTCTCAACTAAGTAATAATAACAAGAATCGTTTATATTTAAATGTCTCAACTCCACCTTGCATTAGAATTAACAAAGGCTATTTAAATAAGTTTTGTTATTTTAACTAAAAAAGATAAGTTTATTAATATCCATTTTTAACTTTAATTATGACTGAGCAATTTGTAGATCCCTATGAAGTTAAAGGAAAAATAGACTACAATAGATTAATTAAAGAATTTGGACTTCAAAAAATAGATAAAAAACTCCTACAAAGAATACAAAAACACACGGGAGAATTACATCCTATGCTCAAACGGGAAATATTCTTTGCTCACAGAGACCTAAATTGGATTCTAGACGAATATGAAAAAGGAAATCCTTTTTTTCTATATACTGGTTGCGGACCATCCGGACCAATACACATAGGACATTTATTTGTTTGGTATTTCACCAAATGGCTACAAGATAAATTCGATGTAGAATTATATTTTCAATTTACAGATGATGAAAAATTCTTGTATAAAAACAAGTCATACGAAGAAATACAAACTTGGTTAGAAGAAAATATGTTGGACGTAATCGCAGTAGGATTCAATCCAAAAAAAACACATTTCATAATCGATACAAAACATGCAGCATTATTATATCCTCATGCAATACAAGTAGCTAAAAAAATAACTTTTTCAACAATAAAATCGACATTCGGTTTTAATGACAGTACAAACATAGGTTCAATATTTTTTACATCTATGCAAACAGTGCCCTCCTTCTTACCAAGTGTATTGAAAGGAAAAAATATACCTTGTTTAATTCCACATGCGGTTGATCAAGATCCCCATTTTAGAATAACTAGAGATATATTACCAAAACTGAGTTACTATAAACCAGCAAGCATACAATCAACATTCTTACCTCCGCTTACAGGAAATGAAGGAAAAATGAGTAGTTCAGAAGCGGCTAAAGGAATATTAACAACAGATACTCCTGCAGAAATTAAAAACAAAATAAACAAATACGCTTTCTCAGGTGGAAAAGCAACATTAGAAGAACACCGAAAAAAAGGCGGAGATCCAGAAGTAGATATTCCATTTCAATATTTAAGATACTTATTTGAAGAATCCGATGAAAAATTAGCACAACTAGAAAAAGATTACAAATCAGGAAAATTATTAAGTGGTGAAATGAAAAAATACGCCATAGAAAAAATAACTGATTTTATTTTAAAACATCAAGAAAGAAGAAAAAAAGCAAAAGATTTGTTGCCAAAATTCATATTAAAGGTTTAAAATGAATTATATAAAAAAAATATTTGATTTGGTTCAGACAGAAGTTCTCTTTGAAAATATGCACTTCTTTTCATATCTGTTCGTATGTTTCTTTATACCCTTCGTATTAGGACATCCACAATGGTTAGTAGGGAGCTTGGTTAATTGTGCTTTAATTTTAGGAGCATTAAATTTAAAATTTGAAAAAGTACTTCCCGTAATAATGATGCCTTCAATAGGAGTTTTGTCAGCAGGATTACTTTTTGGAACATATACAATGTATTTGTTATACTTAATTCCATTCATCTGGGTTGGAAATGGAATATTAGTTTTCTTTATGAAATATTATAATTTACACAAAAACAGAAATTATTTTTTATCTTTAACATTAAGTTCAACTTTTAAAACAATATTTTTATTCTTTTCAGTTTTTATTTTAGTCAAATTAGCAATATTGCCTACTCCATTTCTAGTTTCATTCGGCATGTTCCAATTATATACTGCCATGATTGGAGGAAGTTTAGCGTTTGGAGTACAAAAATTAATTAAATCTTTTTAGCTTTCTTTTCTTCAATTTCTTCATCCAATAAACCTATTTCTACAGCTTCACAAAAAATATTCGCAATAATTTTAGGTCCAAAATGATGGAAAGGATATTCTTTACACATTTGAGGTCGTTTATCATAAATAGAACAACAATTATTAACTAAAAATTCACAACCACCAGTTAAATCATAATGACTTTTTTCATCTATTCTTTTTTTATCGAATAGTTTTGCTTCTTCAGGAAGAAGAGGAAGTTTCCCTCGCTTACAACACTTTGCACCACATGTTGCTATACAATAATTACTAAGGCGGCTCATATATGCTTTAAGACGAATCAGAAAGCCATTTAAAAAGCTTTGAGCAGATTATAAAACTATTCTTTACTCCATTAAATTTATAAACTTTATAAAACCTAAAATAAACATGGAAAAAACAATAACTTGTGATGGAAACACTGCGGCAGCCAATATAGCCTACAAATTTAGCGAAATTGCAGCAATATATCCAATAACTCCTTCAACTTCTATGGGAGAACTCGCAGATTTATGGGCTTCCCAAGGAAAATTAAACTTATTTAACACAGTGCCTAAAATACAAGAAATGCAATCAGAAGGAGGAGCAGCAGGCGCGATTCACGGATCACTCACTGCAGGCGCAATGACTACGACATTTACGGCTTCTCAAGGTTTATTATTAATGCTTCCAAACATGTTTAAAATAGCAGGAGAGATGTTACCAACCGTTTTCCATGTAGCTTCAAGATCCTTAGCATATCAATCACTTTCAATATTTGGAGACCATTCAGATGTTATGGCTGCAAGAACAACAGGATTCGCTTTACTATCCTCTTCAAACGTACAAGAAGCACAAGACTTGGCCGTAATATCTCATCTAGCAACTTTAGAATCTCAAATTCCATTCTTACATTTCTTTGACGGGTTCAGAACTTCAAGCGTTATAAAAAAAATACAAACAATTGATGATAATACATTAAAATCCATGATTGAACAAAAATATATTGATGACTTTAGAGAACGAGCAATAAATCCAGAAAAACCATTTGTAAAAGTAGGAGCACAAAATCCAGACGTATACTTTCAAGGAAGAGAAACCACAAACAAATATTATCAACAACTACCCTCGATAGTGAAAAAATACATGACTTTATTCAAAGAAAAAACAGGTAGAGAATATAATTTATTTCAATATGTGGGTTCACCAACTGCAGAAAACATAATCGTTGCAATGGGGTCCTCAACAAACACAATTGATGAAACAATTTCATACATGAATGCAAACGGAGAAAATGTTGGTTGCGTAATAGTTCATCTATACAGACCATTTTCAGTTAAAGATTTTATAGATATATTTCCTAAAACGGTAAAAAAAATCGCAGTCTTAGATAGAACAAAAGAATCTGGTTCAATTGGAGAACCCCTATATCTAGATGTAGTTACGGCATTTAAAGGGTCATTTCCAGAACCAAACACACCAAATCCAATAATCATAGGAGGAAGATACGGACTATCTTCTAAAGATTTTACACCTTCAATGGTGAATGCAGTCTTCGAACACTTAAATGGAAAATGTTTTCATAATTTTACAGTTGGAATAAATGATGACGTTACAAATCTTTCAATATCTATAAAAGAAAATTTAATTTGTCCAAAAACAAATTTAATACAATGTAAATTTTGGGGATTTGGTTCAGACGGAACAGTGGGCGCAAATAAAAGTTCAATAAAAATAATTGGAGATAATACGAATAAATATGTTCAAGGATATTTTGAATACGATTCAAAAAAATCTGGAGGAATCACCGTTTCACATTTAAGATTTGGTGATGAAGAAATAAAATCAGAATGCTTAGTAGAATATCCTGATTTTGTAGCTCTGCACAAACCAGCATACATAGGACGATACGATATATTAAAAGGAATAAAAAAAGATAAAACTTTCTTATTAAATTCTCCATGGTCACCTGAAAATGCATTCAACAATTTAACTAAAGACATGCAACAAACAATATTACAAAAAAATATTAAATTCTACACAATTGATGCAAATAAAATTGCGCAAGAAGCAGGATTAGGAAATAAAATAAGCAGAATAATGCAAACAGCTTTTTTCAAATTAACAAATATATTGCCATTCGATAAAGCGTTAAGCTTAATTAAAAAAGAAATTCAAAAAGAATTTGAAATTAAAGGAAAAGAAATAATTGATAAAAACATACAAGCGATAGACTTAGTTGAACAAAATTTGTTTGAAGCAAAAGTTGAAGACAAAAATATTTTTGTTGAAGAAATAAATTTAATCCCTCAAAACCCAACAACATTTGAAAAAGAAGTTTTAGAAAAATCGTTTAGAAAAGAAGGAGATTTAATTCCAGTTTCACAAATGCCATTTGATGGAAAAGTTCCCTTATCGACAACCAAATTAGAAAAAAGAAATATAGCCGAATTCGTTCCTCAATGGATTCCTGAAAAATGCATACAATGTGGTCAATGTTCATTTGTTTGTCCACATGGTGCAATAAGAACAAAACAAATCAAAGAAGAAACTTTAACTAATGCCCCTACAACATTCAAAACGGTGTTGTCAAAAACAAAAAATAACTCTAATCTAAAATACAAAGTTCAAGTCTATACTGAAGATTGTGTTGGATGCACACATTGTGTACTTACTTGTCCTTCAAAAGCTTTAACAATGGTCCCTATAAATGAATCTTTGAAAAACGGAGAAAAAGAAAATCAAAAATTCTTTGACTCCTTAGAAGATCTAAAAGAAGGAAGTATTCCAGGAACAATACAAGAAAGCCAATTTAATAAAACCCTATTCGAATTTTCAGGCGCATGTTCGGGATGCGACGAAACAGTTTACATAAAACTAGTAACTCAATTATTTGGAGACCGAATGATAATAGCAAACGCAACTGGTTGTTCATCAATATATGGAGGAACATTCCCAACAGTACCTTTCACAACAAATAACAAAGGTTATGGTCCTGCATGGGCAAACTCATTATTTGAAGATAATGCAGAATATGGATTTGGAATGAGACTTGCAATTGATAAAAAACGAGAAGAATTAAAAGAACTTATTGAAAAAGTCTTAACACAAAACATTTCTCAAGAATTAAAATCTGAGTTACAAAAACTAATTCAAAATTGGAATGCCACATCAGATGAAATTAAAGAACTTGTAGAGAAAATAAAATCTCAATTAAATGATTCACCCGAATTAATTCAAATAAACAAATTAAAAAATTATCTTTTAGAAAAAAGTGTTTGGATAATTGGTGGAGATGGATGGGCTTATGACATCGGCTTTGGCGGATTAGACCATGTAATTGCACAAGGTAAAAAAGTAAAAATACTAGTATTAGACAACGAATTATATGCTAACACAGGAGGACAAACATCTAAAGCGACACCAAGAGGAGCCACAGCAAAATTCTCAATATCTGGAAAAGAAACACCAAAGAAAAATTTAGCCTTCATGATGATGTCATATGGCAATGCATACGTGGCTTCAATAAATGTTAGTGCAAATAAAATTCAAACTCTTAAAGCAATAAAAGAAGCGGAAGAATTTGATGGACCTTCCTTAATAATTGCTTATTCGAATTGCATAGCACACGGATTCAATATGCAAAATTCAGGAAAAATTGGAATAGATGCAGTAAATTCCGGTTATTGGCCTTTATTTAGATACAATCCAAATTCAGAAGAAAAATTAGTTTGGGATTCTCCAGAAACAACATTACAATTCACCCAATATCTTGACGAACAAAATAGATATTCTTTATTAAAAAGAACAAATTTACAAATAGCAGAAAGATTATTCGCTTTAGCACAAAAGGATAATTTATTTAGAAGCGAAATAATAAAAAATTTTAAAAATTCAAAATAGAGGTCAAAAAAATGTATGAAGTAAAAGTAGATAAAAATAAATGTGTTGGATGCGAAACATGTGTTGGCGTTTGTCCACAAGGCGTTTTTGTAATGAAAAATGGAAAAGCAGAAGCAGTAAATCAAAAATCTTGTGTTGGCTGTAGAGCTTGTGAAGCATCATGTCCAGCAGATGCAATAAAAGTTACAGAAAAATAAATTATAGATACTTTTGTTCAAGTTCTGAAAAGTATTGTATTAATTCATTTCCTTTTTCTTCATTCTTAGTTTCTAGTTGAGGACGTATGCTCCTATTAAAAGTTTCAACAATTTCTTTTAATCGTTTTTTGCCACAATTATCTAAAGCTTCTTCTGCATGTCCTTTCCAAATGCAGGCTCCTTCGTAAATATTATCTTGGGCCATTTAGTTTGAGATTAAATGAGTATTTAATAACTTTTCTTATTTGAGAATTAAAACCTCTAATTGAGTTAACTTTAAAAATAAACAATTTATTCTTTATTTCATTATATTCCTGCCACGATCGCATATGGTCACTATTCGTTTCCATCGCGTTCATGTCATTCGCAAACTCATGCCACGATCGCATAACCCGGTATTGCGCCGGCCTTGAGAGCCGGTCCGTAAGGATTCCCAGTTCAAATCTGGGTCGTGGCGCTTTATTCTAATTATGTGTGAGACATTATTTACAGTTAGATTTGAACGTAGTTCCTCATAAGAGGTGCTGAAAATATGCTTATTTTCAAGCACAAATCTGGGTCGTGGCGCCTTTTTACTTCTAACTTGATTTGTTTAATTGAGGGTAGATTTAAACGTTTTTCCCAGAAATTTAACTCAATTTGTGAAACAAAATCGCAGTATGCTGATTCCCGATAACAGACTTCAGTTTTTGTCGTGGCGCTATTTTCTGCTTGCAGAAATCAGAAATTTAGAATTCAATCTTTCTTGTGCGGTTTTTATTTTTCGGAAGATTTCCGGATTTCTTAACGACAAATTAATTAAGCTCTTCCTAAAAATATATTTCATGGAGTTAAAGAACGTTTGTGAAAAGATTTATATATCTAATCTTACTTCTCTTATTAGTAAGATGACGTTAATAGATATAAAAACTTCAACTATAACTGAAAAAGGTCAGATTGTAATACCTAAAGAATTACGATCCGAATCATTTCTTCAAGGTTCAAAAGTAGCAATATTATCTTATGAAGATCATATTGAAATAAGACCTCTAAAGGAAATAGATGAAACTCTTTTCTCCATGTATGCCAGTCAAGATGCATTAAGTGAGCACTGGAACAATGAAAAAGAGGAAAAAGCATGGAAGAATTTGTAAAAGGAGATGTAGTTATAGTAAATTTTCCATTCACTGATTTGAAAGGTTTTAGTAAAAGACCAGCATTAGTTCTTGCAAATTTAAGAGGAGCAGATACTATTTTGTGTCAAATTATAACTCAAGAAAGTAGATATGATGAATATGCACTAGAGTTAAATTCTGAGCAGTTTTCACAAGGCGAATTATTACATTCGAGTTATATTAGAATAAATAAATTATTTACAACCTCTAAAAATATCATTTTAAAAAAAGTTGGAAGAATAAATAAAACTAAATTTTTAGAAGTAAGAGATAAATTATTTGAATTGATTTAAAGTTAATCCTTAATCTAAATCTTCGTGTGGATTTCCTTTCATAGACGTATCCGCTCCAGCCACAATAACATCATCAATTCTTAAAATCAGAACAGCAACTTCAGAAGCACTAGATAAAGCTTGAGTTTTAACTTTTAAGGGTTCAACAATACCTTCTTTTAAAGAATTTAATACTTTGCCACTGAACACATCCAAACCCGCCCACTTTTTACCATTTTGATGAGCGGCATTTAAATCAGAAATAACATCAACAGGATCCAAACCTGCATTCTCAGCTAAAGTTCGGGGAATTACTTCCATTGCTTGAGCATAAGATAAAACTGCTAATCGTTCTTTACCATTTAATGTTTCTGCAAACTTACGCAAATTTCTCGCAAGTTCAACTTCACAAGCACCCGCCCCTCCAACAATACTCATATTGGCTAAAGCAGACGAAACATTTCCAAGAGCATCATCAATAGCACGCTTTACTTCATCAGCTACATGGTCTGTTGTTGCTCGAACTAAAATCGTAACTGCACGAGCATTTTTACATTCTCGTACAAAAGTCATCATTTCATCACCAACTTTAACTTCTTCAACTAAACCACTTTTACCTAAATGTTCTTTAGTAACGTCATTAATATTATTAATAATTGTTCCTCCAGTTGAAGATGCCAATTTTTCTAAATCTGATTTTTTAACTCTTCTTACAGCATAAATTCCTTCTTTAGCTAACAGATATTGAATTAAATCATCCACGCCTTTCTGACAAAAAACAACATTTGCGCCAGACGCAACCAATTTATTAACTTGTTTCTTCAACATAGATTCTTCCATGTCAAGATATTCTTGAAGTTGAGAAGGGTCTGTTATCGATATTTTACTTTCAGTTTCCGTAGTCGGAATTTCAAGAGCGCCATTTAATAAAATTATTTTCGCGTTCTCAATTTTGGAGGGCATTGACGGATGAATTTTTTCTTTATCGATAACAATTCCTTCTATTAACTCAGTTTTATGCACTGAGGATCCCACCTTCTTCTCGATTTTAATGTTTTTTAAATTTGAACTATCTTCTAAATGAGAAATAGCATCAACAACAATTTTACCTAAATGTTCTTTAGCATCTTCTGCAACTTTACCAGTCATAGCAGTCATAGCCAAATTGTTTAGTATGTGTTTATCTTTTGCAGTTATTTTTTCACTCATATTTTCAAGAATTTTTTGAGAAACTTTTGCAGCCAACCTATATCCTTTAATTACAGTAGTTGGATGAATATTTTGTTCAAGCAAATCTTCGGCTTGTTTTAATAATTCTCCAGCAATAACAACAGCAGTAGTAGTTCCATCTCCAACTTCTTCCTCTTGAGTAATTGCAATTTCAACAATCATTTTTGCAGTAGGATGTTCAATATTCATTTCTCGTAGAATTGTTGCCCCGTCATTAGTTATAGTTACATCTCCAAGAGCATCAACAATCATTTTATCCATTCCTTGCGGACCAAGTGTAGTTCTAACAGTTTCACCCACTAATTTAGCAGCAAGAATATTCATTCTTTGAGCAGTACGACCGATATCACGAGAAGAACCCTCAGGTAATAAGAAATTTTGATCTTGTTGTCCGTTGTTTGTCATAAAAGTTGAAAATACAATTTTGTTTAAATAAATTTGTTTTTCTATTTTAAAAACACAAACGTAATATTTAAATACTCTTCAAATACAAATTAGGTAGAGGTAGAGGCAATGAATGACGATTCTGAATACGAAATACTCCCGCATGAGGAGTTAGAAAGACTTCGAAATGAAGTTGAACAAATCAAAAAAAACCCTTTAGGTAAGAAATATGAAGGTTCTGATTTAATCGATGCAGTTCATAATCTTACACAAACCATGAGCACTTTAAATACCATTTTTAAAAGCACAAATGAAGAAATGCTTGAAGATTTTCAAAATCATACTTTGCACAACAATTTTAAAACAATCTCTACGCAGAATGAAGAAATTGCAAAAGGAATATTAAGTGTGGCACAACTAGTTCAAAAACAAACAGAACTTTTAGAAAAATTAATGGAAAAAATGGATAAAGGAGCATCTTTGCCTGAACAAACACCTACGCCTCAGAATAATATGTCGGGAATTAGTGTTCAAAATAGTAATTTGGCAGTTCCACAAATGAGCCAACAGCAACCAGCAACCAGAATCCAGCAACCAGAATCCAGCAACCAGAATCCTGCCATCAGTAATCCGCAATCAGAAAAATTCCCTGATTTTGATATGTCTGAATTAGAATCTTTAGACACTCCCCCGCCAAATGAAGTAAAAGAAGAACCAAAGAAAGGATTTTTTTCAAAATTCAAGTAAAATGATTCCGTTATTAAAACAACAAATTTTTATTTCACTTTCATCTAAAGCACACCATATTGAATTCCCTTCTTTAGTTTCTCATAGAAAACAATTACAACATTATGTTATGGATGAAGTATCTAAGAAAAATAAAGTAAGAATAACTAAATTAAGATTAAAAAATCAGAAAAGAGAAAAATTCAGCCAAATATATCATCAAATAAAAGTAATAGAACGATTAACTGATGAAATGGAAAAAAATGAAGAATTGGATTCTGAAATTGCACAAATGTATAAAAATACAATAAAAAATCTTTTCGTACAGCTAGAACATAAGCGAAGAAAATTAGCAATATAATTTATTAAGTTTAAATAATTCTCAAAATTTATGATGGATGATTTATTTGAGAATAAAATGATTGAATTGACTTACGTTTTTGGTAATGCCATTTTTATGTTTAAAGATTTAAAACCTCTTTATCCCCATCAACCAGATTTTGTTATTTTAGTAGGTAAAAGAAAAAAAGATCTCTTGATTCAAAATCAATTTGATGAAGCCTTTTGGATATATAATCAAAATAAAACGAATTCTCAAGTAATAAGATATTTTGCAAATAGTTCATTTAATTTTTGTCAAACAATAGATCGATTAAACTTAAAAAATTCAATGTCTTTGGTTGATATAGCTTTAACTAACGTTCGAAATTCAGAAAATATTCCTATTATTAATGCAAATGAATGTCTAGAAATAAAATTAGAAGGAATATATTTTGAAGAATATGCTGATATGATAAAAAAATTAATGAATTTGTATTCAAAATAAAAAGATTAACCCATTGCTAAATCCATGTTTGCAATTTTGGAGTTTCCAACACCGTCTAAAGTTGAAATTTCATCTGCAATAGAATCAAAATCTTTATTATCGCTAACTTCAAACA
The DNA here is from genome assembly GCA_028691765.1 of Candidatus Nanoarchaeia archaeon. Classification (GTDB taxonomy): domain Archaea; phylum Nanobdellota; class Nanobdellia; order Woesearchaeales; family SKGA01; genus JAQUYS01. The sequence goes on from JAQUYS010000015.1 coordinate 13,435, forward strand.
TCGCATAGATTATTATTTTTTTCAAACCAAAAGCTATTGGTTCAATTTTACTTTGCATTTCTCCTTTAGCACCGTGTTTTTTAATAATCTCCAAAGATTTTTCTTTTATAGATTCTAATTCTATCTCTGGTGATTCAGGCATAATTTCAAAAGTAATTATTGCGTTTGCCATTTTATGTACCGAGAATTAATTTGGACCTATAAAGCCACATTCAGGACATTTATACTTAGTGACTATTTCACGACATTTTCTGCATCTAACTATTTCTTGTTTTCCACAATTTGGACACAAAAAGTTTGTTGATCCTTGATCGTTAACAACTGAAACGTTGCATGATGTACAATGTTTTATTTTTTCCATAATATGTCAAGAAGTTCCATTTTCTTTATAAAACTTTCTCATACTCCTTTTGAATATTTCTTCTTAAGTTAACTTTATAAACAAAAGATTAATCCTTAAACATTGAGAATGCCTGAAAAAAAGACTAAAAAAGAATCTACTGTCAAGAAAACAACTAGAAAGAAAACTGAAAAGAAAGAAGTTGAGTTGAAATTAGATGTGCAACCTGAATTAAACATCGGTTTAGTTGGACATGTTGATCATGGAAAAACAACTTTAACAGAACAACTTTCTGGAAAATGGACAGATACTCATTCTGAAGAATTAAAAAGAGGAATCACAATAAGATTAGGATATGCAGATACAACCATTCGAAAAGATACCTCCTTAGAAGCTCCTTTTTGTTATACTACTAAAGAAATACATCCAACTACAGGAAATAAAACTGAAGTTGTTAGAAAAGTTTCATTTGTAGATGCACCTGGTCATGAAAGTTTAATGGCCACAATGTTATCTGGTGCAACCATAATGGATGGTGCATTATTATTAGTTGCGGCAAACGAAATTTGCCCTCAACCACAAACACAAGAACATTTAATGGCACTTGAATTAAGTGGAATAAAAAAAGTTGTTGTTGTTCAAAATAAAATTGATTTAGTTTCAGAAGACAGAGCGCTTCGTAATTATCACGAAATAAAAAATGTATTAAAAGGAACTTCTTTTGAAGACGCACCTATTGTACCTATAAGTGCAAAACAAGGAGTAAATATAGATATGCTTTTGGACGCAATACAAACAGCAATTCCAACACCTGAAAGAAATCCAAATACTGAACCAATATTTTATGTTGCGAGAACATTCGATGTAAATAAACCAGGTTCAATTCCAACTAAACTCATAGGAGGCATATTAGGAGGTAGTGTAATTAAAGGAAAATTTAATGTTGGAGAAACAATAGAAATCCGACCTGGAAGAATCGTAGAAGAACAAAATAAATTAATTGCAAAACCAATAACGACAAAAATTACAGGAATGAAAACTGGAGGAACATCTGTTGATGAATTACATCCAGGAGGAAGTTCAGCAATATTAACTTCATTAGATCCGTCAATTGCAAAAGGAGATCAATTAACTGGTTGCATCGTAGGCTATCCAGGAAAATTACCGCCAATTTGGTCTGAACTAGATTTGAAAGTTCATCTTCTAGAAAGAATTCAAAGTGTTGGAGAAGATTTGAAAATAAATCCATTAATTAAAGGAGAAATTTTATTACTAAATGTAAACAGTGCAAAAACTGTGGGCATGGTTTCATCATTAGGAAAAGGAATTGCCCATTTAAATTTACGATTACCAGTATGTGCAGATATTAGTGACAAAGTAACAATTTCAAGAAAATTAGGAACAAGATTTAGATTAATTGGTTACGGCGAAATTCAACAAAAATAACGCCCTAAACAGATATACAAAAATCCACTTTTCTCAGTATTGATGCAGGTTCTATCGAAATTTATTTTTAGATATCTTTATAAAGAGAAACTTCTGTGTAAGGGATAGTGCTTTTGGCACTAACCTATGGGGGGTTGTAAGGACAACTTTTGTTGTCCTCTTTCTTTTCATCAAATTCTTCCTAGAAATTTTTACGTTAAGTATATAAATAATCAAATTTCTAAAAACTACAGGGTTTGTGGTAAGTTGCGAAAATATTTAGTTTTAGCACTAGTTTTAGTTTTGACTTTGTTAGTTTTAACACCATTAGTTAGGGCAACAATTCCTTATGATGGGTTATTAGGATATTGGAAATTAAATGGCATAAATGACGTTCAAGATTATAGTTCTAATTTAAAAGATGGTTTGATTGGAGGAGGTATTTCTTCAACAGATCGTTTTGGAAATTCTGAAGGCAGTATTTATTATCCTGGAAATGAAGAAGGAATTTTGTTAAATTCTTTTTCTTCAACATCCACAACATATACTTTTTCTGTTTGGGTTAATATGGAAAGTGATACTAGTGCATATATTTTTGATAGTCAAACGGGAAGATTGATGTTGAGTTACAATTATGAGGGATCTATTCGAGTTTTTGATGGAGCGTATAGGAATTTTGAGGTGGTGCCAATTTATGATAGGTGGATTCATTTAGTTATGACTTTAAATGGAGCAAATTCTAAAGCAAGATTATATCTTGATTCTCAATTCCAAAATGAAATAACTTTTGTTCCAAGACAAATTGGTGGAACAACCCGAATTGGTTCACGATATGAAATTACTGGTTCAAATTGGTATAATATGAAAGGTTCCATAGATGAATTCATGATTTATAATCGAGTATTAACCGATGATGAAATTCAAGAAATATATTCAAGACAAGCACCATATTTTTTAACTTGTTCAATTGTAACAAATACTTCTTGCACAGGAGAAAATGAAATAATTGCTTATCTAAAAAATGATACCGCAGGATACAATAACGCACACATGGCTCTTGCAAATTATTCATCAGATTATCCTTATGTTGTTTGTTGTAATGCAAGCGACGTAAATCAATCCGTAAATACTTCTTGTGATGCATTAAATTCAGAATCTTTTTTAAAATCATTTTCTCAAACAAATACTCACGTTCAAAATCCTTCTGTAAACAACTACATATATGATTCTTGTTTAGCAGTTACAAAATATAGTTCTAATTTTAATTATCGAGAAAATAGATGCATATTAGATGAAACCTGTTTACTCTCAATCTCAAATTCAACAAATGCACACGTCGGAAATTGTTCACATTACACAACACAAGTTTGTGCAAACTTAACATTCACAAACAATTTACCTGAAGTAACTTCAATAACACTCGCACCAGAAGGAGCAAACACAACAACAAATCTCGAATGTACTTTTGTAGTTGAAGATCAAGACGCAGAAGACACACTTTCTGCGAATTATTTTTGGTATAAAAACGGAGAATTACAATCAGGCCTCAGCGAAACACTTTCGCCAGTAACTAATGGAACCCAAAATTCAGTATATTTATTAAGTGAAAATACAGCACATTTCCAAAATTGGTCTTGCGCAGTTACACCATATGATTCATATCAATATGGAGAAACAAATTTCTCAAACAACATAACTATTGTAAATACAGCACCATCAATACCAACACAACTAACGCCTCAAAACGGAAACACAAATTTAACAAATAGAAATGTAAATTTCTCTTGGTCTCCATCAACAGATCCTGATGGTGATGAAATAACTTACGTTATTAATTTAACAAATTCCTATGTTGGAGGCTTCTATGAAAATACAACAAACCAATCATACATTCATTCATCAGAATTATCCACAAATGATGAAACACAAGGAGCGCTTTACTATTGGCAAATAAAAGCATGTGATCCATATGGTGCTTGTAGTGATTGGTCTCAACTTTGGAATTTTAGTGTAATGGCTGTATTGTGGATTGAAACAATAAACGGGGAAATTGATTTCGGACAAGTACAAATAGATCAAACTTACGATACTTTAGATCCTGCATACGATCCATTCTTATTTGAAAACTATGGAAACGTTGAAGCAGATTTAACAAACATAACTGGAGATGATTTATGGGCAACACAACCATTAGATGGAACAGAATACGTTCAGTTGAAAGCAAATCATTCTTCAGCACAAGCACCATACAATGAAGCAGGAACGAAAGAAGATTGGTTCAATGTTTCAAACGGAGATTATTCTGAAAATTTAATTTCTCAATTTGATTATCACACAAACACAAAAGAAGTTCTTATGGATTTAAGAGTTAAAGTACCAACTGTAGAAGACCCAGGTAGCAAGACAACAACATTAACATTTTATTGGATGAAATCATGAAATTAAAAAACATATTTGGAAACATGTCTTTGATTTTATTAGTTTTAATTCTGTTATCGACAACAGTTTCCGCACATGGTTTAGCTCCTGCAAAAATTCCTTTAAACTTCGAACCGAACTTAGAAAAAGAAATTTCATTCTTAGCTTTAACAAAAGGAGATTTCCCAACATATTTCACATTAGAATTAGAAGGAGAAGTATCTCCGTATGCTGAATTAGATAAAAATTCATTATTCATAAATATTGGTGAAACTCAAAAAGAATTTAAAGTAAAATTAAAATTGCCTGAAAACTTACCACCAGGACCAAACATACTTTATGTTAAAGTAATAGAACAAGACACTTTAAGTACATCGACCGCTTCTGCGAAAAATGCATTAGTGGGACAAATAATAATTAACGTACCATATACAGGAGTTTATGTCGATTCAAAATTAGAAATAGAACACGGAGAAATAGCTAAACCAATGACATTCACAGTAAGTCTTTTCGGAAGAGGAGATATTCCTGCAATGTGTTACGCAACAATAGATATATTCGATCCAGAAGGCAAAAAACTAGACACAATAGTTACAAATCAAAATCAAGTTGCTCAAGCTCAAGCAACAAAAGTAGAAGCAATTTGGAGAAACAATTTAGAAAAAGGATTATTTGATGCACAAGCAACCGTTATTTGTGGAGAACAAAAAACAATCTTAAACGAACAATTTTATGTTGGAAACCCATCAGTAAATGTTTTAGAAATAAAAGCAGATAATTTCATCTTAGGAGAAATTGCACCGATAAGATTAATGCTTCAAAATAATTGGAACAGAAAATTCGATGACGTATTTGTTGAAATATTAGTTTTGGATGACTTTGGGAAATTAATACAACAATTCAAGTCCGCAACATTACCTATAGGTGCAGAAGAAATAAAAGAATACACCGCTTATTGGGAAACTGAAAAATTAAGTATTGGAAAATACAATCTAAATGTAATAACTTACTTTGACAAAAAAGGAACATTACAAGAATCATTCATAGCCGATGTAGGAATAAACAAATTAACGGTTCAAAAAGCAACAGGACAAGTAATAGGCGCAGAAGAAGGAAAATCATCTTCATTCATGCCAGTAATAATATTACTATTAGTGATCTTAGTTGCAATGAATGCAGGATTCATATATTATTTGAAATCAAGAAAAAAAATAATTAAATAAGAATTTTCTCTCTACAAATTCTTGCAGGTTTATTTGAGAAAGAATGAATATCCTCAAAACATTTCATTCCATTTTTATATAAAATATTTTTAAATCTTTGTAACAACTCAAATGTTGCCATAGCATCGCCCATCGCTCTGTGTTCTTGTTCATTAGAAATATTAAAATGACGACATAGAGTTCCTAATTTTCTATTCTCAAATTCCAAAGGAATTCTATTTGCTAAACGCATAGTGCAAATAGATTTATTTTCTAACTCTTGATTAAGATGTTGCTTAAAATTATGACTCATAAAACCTAAGTCAAATGAAACATTGTGGCCAACTAAAAAATCCTTACCGAAAAACCTTTTTACCTTAGGCAAAACTTCCTCAACTAAAGGAGCATCTTTAACTAAATTATTATCGATGCCGGTTAACCTAGTAATAAAAGAAGGAATGTGACATTCAGGATTAATTAAAGTTTGAAAACGATCTACGATTTGATTTCCTTCAACCTTTACACCAGCAATTTCAGTAATTTTATTTGTGTATTTAGATAAACCAGTAGTTTCAATATCAAAC
>JAQUYS010000016.1 GCA_028691765.1 Candidatus Nanoarchaeia archaeon
TAACTGAAACTAAAATTGTTGTTTATGGTAAAACTATTGGTATAATTGGTTTTATTGATGATGTTGCTGTTTCTAGAAAAGCTATTGAAGATTTGCTTGGTGGTGCTTTGCACAAGGGCGTTTATCGCATGCTTGAAAAACACAGAAAAACTTCAAAAATGGAAGGATTCTCTATATAATAAGAAAGCTTTATAAATTATGTTTTCTCGTTTCTGTGTTTAGGGGTGTTTATTTGGTGTGGAAAAAAACTATTTCATTAGTTATGCTTTATCTTGTTGTTTCGTTAATGTTTGTATTTCCTCTTTATGCGAGTGATTCAATTAAGATTTTTGGTTCTGATGGGGTAGATGGTTTTAGAAAAGTTCGTGATGTTACGACTATTGAAATTAATTCCACAGGTTTAGTTAATATTTCTACTCGAACTGGTTATGTTCCCATGAATTGTGTTGGTTCTTCGGGAAATTATTTTTGTTCGCATACTTTTTCTTCTTCGATTTTGGAACCTTCTGAGAATACTTTGAGTTTTAAAGAGGACGCAATAGAATCTAAGAAATTTATTGTTGATGGTGTGGCTCCTAAAATAAATAATTATGTGGTTGAATTTAATGGTGTGAATTTAACTTTGAAATATGATTTAATTGATTATGCTTCTTCGACTAATTTGCCTGGTTCTGGAATTAAGAAAGTTTCTTTGACTGCTAATGGGGAAGTTTTGTATCAAGTTGTTAATTCGATTTCTAAATCATCTATGTCTGAAGTTATTAATGTTGATGGTGGGGGTTTGGTTGGGAATGTTGTTTTTTCTTTAACTGTTGAAGATGCTTTAGGAAATTTTCAGAAAAGTGATTTTTCTAAATATGTTGATTTTAAAAAACCTGAAATTCAAAATAGATTACAATTTTTGATTGGTGATGATGAAGTTAATAAAATTTCTTTGAAACCTGAATTTGTTGTTTTTTCTACTATGTCTTTTGATATTATGGAAGATAATTTAAGTTCTGTGCGAGTGTATGCTAGTGAAGTTAATGTTGCTCCTCAATATGCGGGTGATCCTCGTGTTCCTGGAAGTGGAGAATATTATGATTTAAGTGCTATTTGTTCTAAAAGAGATTTTATGTATACTTGTATTGTACCAAATTTGTTGTTGAATCGTGGAAAGAATTCTGTTACTGTAACTATTGAAGCGACAGACTTTTCTGGAAATGTTGAGATAAAAAATTTAACCAAACTTTTTGATGTTGTTGAGGTTGCTGGTGAGATTACTTGGTTTGGTCCTACTAAAGAACATTGTGTTATTATTGATCGTGAAACTAGATGTTATGTTAAGCATGGTGTTAATGAAATTCAATTAGTTATTAATTCTGGTGATGCTGATATTGTTCCTCAATTCATTACTTTGAATGTTGCGGATTTATCTGCACAAACTACTCAAAAACCTTTGGTGTGTTCTGATGATGAAAGGGATACAAGTAAAATTTGTTCTGTTTGGGTTACCGTAAGTAAAGGTAGTAGTGGAAATATAGGAAAAATTAATTTAGTGCGTGGAAGTACGGATGCTTTGGGAACTCCTCTTAGTGGAATTACTGAAAGCAAAGTTGTTGTTGATAATGTATTGCCTGTTAATGTTAGTCCTCTTGTTTTTAGTTCAAAAATTGGAGGTCTTGTTGTTGAAGATCCTTGTGTTTATGCCGGAGAAACTGCTAAGTTTAGTGTTAATGTTACTGATGATATTTCGCCTAAATTAAAAATCATTGCACATACACAAAATATTTCTGGTGTGGAATCTTTTGAAAAGGAATGTGTGAAAGAAGGTGAAATATTTATTTGTGAAGTTGATGTTAGAAATTTTTATTCCTATTATACTTCTGATGATGTTGTTGTGGAAGTTGTTGATTTAGCAGGCAATTCTTTGGAGTTGATTAAGACTGTTGAAGTTTGTGAAGCTGAATCGGATGTTGCTCCTGAATTTATTTCTTCAGTTATTACTGGGACTTTGCCTTCGGTGGATTTGCTTGTGTCTTCAGTTATTCCGATGAAAGTTTATATTCCATTTAATTTTGGAATAAGTAATTCTAATGTTCAAGTTATTGGTGTTAATCACGATGATTGTATTGGAACTGATTTTGGAACTGGAGATAATTCTTATTTTATTAATGTGAATAATTTGAATGATGGGCAAGCTTTGCTTGTTACTGAACTTGGTGGTGTTTTATCTACTTATGTTGCGGGTGATAAGATTCCTGTTAATTGTACTTTTGATGTTTATTTGAGAACTCAATATACTCGTTATATTTTGCCTGAGAAAGTTGATGTGGATATTGAATTAGATTCTTATAATCTGCCTATGGGTAGGATTGATGATGGTGTAAAGTCTGAGTTGAGTAAGTTAAAAGAAGATATAAAAGATTTGGCTCACGATATTGAGGTTAACCAGAGATGGGAGATTTGGTTGAAATGGTTTTGTAATTTGGGTGAAATAAGTACTATGCTTAGGAGAACTCTTACAGGGATTGAAACAGTTATTTATGGAGTGCTTGCTTTATTATATATTCCTTTTCCAGCATGGGCCGAAAGTACTTGGATACTGACTTGTGAAGGAATTGAAACTAGTATCAGTTGGGTTGGTTGGCTTTGGCCATCTTCTAAAATTCCTGGTGCGGGTGGAAGTTTAATTGATAGAACTTTGAAAATGTTTTGTTTGTATTACACTTGTGCTCAATGTTCTTTGAGTGGAACATTTTCTATTGCTGCAAATACTGCAGGAATGGTTGCAGATATTGGAGATATTGCAGGTGAAGGAGAATGGTTTAATGACAAAGTAGGTGCAGAGAATTGGGAAAATGTTAGAAGTGAAACAAGTATGTCTTATTCTGCAATCTCCTCTCTTATGTCAAGAAACATTCTGCCTGGAAACTCAATATTGTTTGTTACGGAAGTTTTAGCAGAAGAAACTGAAAATATCGCATCAAATATAGCTAGTAGTGCATGGATGCTTGATCCTTATAGAAGCAACATTATTGCAGATGGATGTTGGTGTTGGCCTGCAGGAATTTACAACGATAAAAAAGAATTACAACTTATGTGTAAACAATACAAATGTATTGAAGAAGTTACTGCAAAAGGTATGGACCCTTCTGTTTGTGATGAAGGTTATAAAATTGGACATTGCTTATATTACGATAGTGCATATGCAGACGCTACAGGCATAAATTCTTGGTGGGAAATAATTAAGGAAAATGCAGGTGAAGAATTAACAAATATGCTTGCGGCAGGAGCTCCAACTATTGCTTGTTTAACCATGGAATATTTTACTAGTAGTACGGGAGTTACATCATGTTCAAGTCTTACTAAAGATTGGCAAACAGTTACATGTAATGTTCTTAAATCAATTTACTTCATTAAAGATTTCAACTACATAATGAATTCATTTGGTTCGATATTTGAAGACGACGACATAGAAGATGTTTATTGCGAGGGATTAATATGAAAAAATTAATTTTTATCCTAATTTTTATTTTATGCTCAACACTTATTGTTGCAGACTATGGGGATATAAATAAGGATGATGTAGAAAAACATCGTACTTGGAAGGATGCTTCCTGGGATAGATTCCTTGGATTTGATCAACCAATAAGCATATTTAATTGGAAAACTGATTTCTACCCTGTTCAAGATTGGGAAGTAGAATATTGTTCAAAAGGCGTTACAACAGAGTTTGAATTTGAAGATGATGACACTGCTTCAGCATTCTACGAATCTTTTTTCGGAACTAGCGCAACACTCCAAGCATTCAAATCTAACACCGATGAAACAGGACTTTACCTATATGAATTTACTTGGTACATCAAACCAATGGAAAGTGATTTGAACGTTAATATAAGTTACCAAATTGGAGACAATAAAATTCAATTAGACTTTAAGAAAGTTACAGAAGGAAGTTCTTGGGCGATTTACAAACCATTCTATTCAAGCGAAAATATTACTTTTGCATATATGACATATAGTGGAAATAATTTTAAAACAGAGGTTTTACCAAAAAATGATTAAAGAAAATATATCCACCTTCAAAAAGAATTATCTTTCACTTAGTTTAATTCAAATTTCATTTATTTTATTGATTTTGGTTTTGGTTTTTTCTTCTTCTTTTTTAGTTCAAAAAAAATTAAGTACTATTTCTTTTACGGGAGAAATTATTCCTGCAGATATTCAAAATAAAATAACTAAGGGGGAAAGTTTAACTCCTCAAGAAGAAGTTTTAATGGAAGGCTCTATTGATAAGATGGCTTCGTTTTTTAAATTGATTATAACTCTAAGTATAATTTCAATGTTGCTTTTAACTTCGCTAAATGTTTTCAAAGAATATTTAATTTACAAAAAGTTGTTTAAGAAAAAATCTTCGTGGAAAAGAATTTTATTTTTCGGCGGTTCTTCTTTGTTAACTTTGATTTTATTGATTTGGATTTTTTCATCTGCGATGTTAAAATCTATTAATTTCTTCTGGTTCTGGGCGTTTTTTATCCTTCTTTTAATTTTAAATTCGTTCATTCAACAGATGCTTCCAGTTTTGTTTTTTCATAAAATTAAATGGAATAAGAAAATTACGTCTAAAAAAATTGGAAAATCGTTTGTATACTGGTTTAGTTACACACTTAGTTTAATTGTTTTAATTTTTGTGTGGGTTTTAATTTCAAGTTTATTTAATTATGTTTGGGTTCCTTTGGCTTTCTTTTTAAGTATATTAGGAACTTTAGTTATTTATTCAACTGTTAAAAATTTATTTTTAATTTCGATTTACAAAGTTATGAGTGAGACAAAATGAAAGATAAAAAAGCGCAAGTTACAATTTTTGTAATATTTGGATTGATTCTGCTTATTGGTGGAGTTATATTGTTTTATATGCGGGCAGATATTGCAGAAATTATTTCTGAAGATATTTCTGTTGTTGATGAAGTGGATACTAATTTAAGGCCTATAAAAAATTATGTTGAACAATGTATGTATGATGTTGGATTGGAAGGTTTTAGAATTATTGGCGCTAATGGTGGATATTTGTCTCCTATGTCTACGAATGCGTTTAGATATGATTATGCTCGTGTTGATCAGAATGATGGTTTGATGTTTACTGAAGATTATTTTATTCCGTATTGGTCTTATTCTGTTGATCCTAAAGATAATTATTGGTTTTTTCAACAAGTTCGTGCTCCTAGTTTAGAAGATATTGAACAGGATGCTAAGAGATATTTAGAAAATAATTTATTGAGATGTTTAGATAATTTGAGTGATTTAGATTACGGTACTGATTTATTTATTGAAGGTATGCCTGAAGTTAAAATTCAAATTGGTGAAGATAAGATTTTATTACGAACAGATATGCCGGTTCGTATTGTTGAGGACAATAGAGTTGTAGATGAATTTTATACTGAGATTCCTTTGCCGTTTAAAAGATATTATGATGTTGCTTTAGGTGTGGCTTATTCTCATCAACAAACTAGTTTTGTTGAAAATATGATTCTTGCTTTGATTGGGTATTATGGTAAGGTTGATTCTAATGCGTTGCCTCCTTTTTTTGATTTTAAAAAAGGATATGATTTTGTTGTTTGGAGTCAAATGGATGTTGAGATGAAAATTAAGCAGATGATGCAAAGTTATATTCAAACGATTAGGTTTGTTGGTGCTAAAAATTCTTTGAAATTAAATATGGATCATTTAGATCAAATGGAAAAAGATTTTTTTAACAAGGGACAAATTAATTTATTTAATGAGGAATATATTGATGATGCAGAAATTAGTCTTGTTTATGTTGATGCTCCAATTTATTCTCGTGTTTTTGGTAAGAATACTGATAGTAGCACCATTAGACCTGAGAAATATACTTCATCTTCGATGATTGGTGCAAGCACTGTTGAACATACGTACAAGTTTGCTTATGATTTAACGATTCCTATTTTAGCTGAATTGAAATTTGATCCTATTTTTGAAAATGAAGAACCTTTTGTTTTTATGGTTGGTTTGGAATCTAATATACGAAAAAATCTTAGGTGGATGGATTATGCTGTTGGTAATGGCCCTATAATTTGGGATGATTCTTTTATTCAATATGATTTTGGAGATGGTGTTGAAATGACTACTTCGGAATTGACTGGTTTAAGTATTCCTGCAGGTCAACCTGAGAAGAAATTTTTTGGTAATGAACAGCAATTTTTATCTGGAGATATTGTAGTTAATGTTTATGATGATGCTTCGATGGAACTTGTTGAAGGTGTTTCTGTAACTATTGGTGTTGGAGATTATGCTTCTGCAGTTATTGGTTCAACAAAAGAACAAGAATCTGGTGAAATTCAATTTCGTGGAAAAGCTCCTTTAGTTACAAATGGTTATTTGGTTTTTGATAAGTTGGGTTATGCTCGGCAAATTAAAAAAATAACGACCAGAGAAGGGGAAGATCAAACCATGAATATTAGACTTGCTCCTTTGACAACTAAAAATGTTTCTATGAGAGTTTATGATTTAGATGTTAATTCTTATCGTGATTTGAAAGATAATGAAACGGTTATTTTTATGATTTCAAGAATTGATGAAGGAGACAAGATTGTTTCTTTTAGTAGGTTTTTACAGATGGGCAAAGATTCTTCTGCAACGCTTGAATTAATTCCTGGTAGATATACTGTTGATGCTATGTTAATTGATGGGGAAGGAGTAATTATTCCTAAGAATTGTGATAAGGAATGTTATTATGATCCTTGGCCGTTTAAAACTTGCGAATATTATCCTGATGACAATATTGTTATGCAACCTGCTATGTGGGGCGGATTAGAATTTAAGGAAGAGGATTTATTTTATTTATCTAGAGACAATGTTTATGGTGATAATGAAATTCAATTATCTGTTTTGAGATTTAAAACTCCGGATTGTATTGATGGTTTGGAAGATATGTCTAAGAAAAATGCTTTAACATTACAACATCAAACTAATTTGTTACCAACGTTTAATTAATATGACTACATTATCTGAGTTTGTAAAAGAGGGACTTGCCAAGGGGCATACTGAGACGGAATTAGTTGTGGCTCTAAAGAGTAAAGGTTTCTCTGATGAACAAATTCGCGGGGCATTTGGTTCTCCTGAAAGTAATCCTCAATTGAAAAATTATATTTTGAATTATTTGCATCAAGGATATTCTGCAGAACAGATTTTTGATTTTTTAAAAAAACAAAAATACAATCCTAATGAGTTGGGAAATTTATTGAAGGAAATAAATACTGAATATTATAATGGAAGTTTGAATTTAAAATTTTTGGGTGGTGGAAGTTCTAAATTGATATTGATTATGTTTTTAGTTTTAATTCTTCTTGGTGGCGTTTCATATTTTTATTTTAGTGGAGAAGATGTTTATGTTCCTACTCAAAGTCAAATGTCTCTAAGTGCTTCTTTGAATAAAAATAATTTTTTAATTGATGAAAAAGTTTCAGTTTCAGTTGCTCCTTCTAATTTTGGAAATTCTTATGATGTTAATTTTATTTTAAGAAGTTTTGATAAGAAAAAAATTTCAGAGGAGAGTTTGACAAAAACGGATTCATTTACTCATCAACTTTCTTTACCTTCTGAATTGCCTGTTGGAAAATATTTAATCCAAGTTGTTGTCGAAGCTAATGGTAACTCTATTGAAAAGGAATTAATGTTTAATATTGTTGATGAAATTGTTGAAAAAGAAGATGAAGTTTATACTGAAGAAGAAGATGAAACTACTGATGAAGTTTATGTTCCTCCTGTTGTGCCTAGTTCTTCTAATGTGGATGTTGATAAAAAATTAACTTCTGAACAAATATTTAATGTTGCTATGAAGGAACAAGATAAATCTAAAGCTATTGGTACGTGTGAAAAAATAACTAATGATTATTTGAAGGTTGAATGCTTATCTCAATTGGCTTATTCTTTTAATGATGAAGGAATTTGTGCTTATGTTACGGATGAAGAAAAAGATTATTGTTATATGAATTTAATTGTTAATGGTAAAACTGAATTGTGTGATTTGGTGACTTCTGAACAATCTAAAACTTTATGTGCTCAATATATTTTTATCAATTCGGATTTAGATGAAACTTCAAATACCAACTCTACTACTATTGATTTGGGTGGTGAAGAAGGGGAAGATATAAATAACTTGGACTTGGGAGATGTTATTGATTCTTAAAGAATAAATTTATAAGTGAATCCTTTTTAACCTCGTTTATGGCTGAAGAAACTAAACGCAAAGGTAAAACTGCCGAAGAAATGGCCCTTGGTCAAAGAAATATTGGTGTTGCTGAATTTTTTGCAAAGAATAAACATCTTCTTGGTTTTGATAATAAAAGAAAAGCTTTGTTAACTACGATTAAAGAAGCAGTAGATAATTCTTTGGACGCTTGTGAAGAAGCAGGAATTTTGCCTGAAATAAGTGTAGAAATTATTGATATGGATAATGATAGATTTAGAGTTATTATTGAAGATAATGGTCCGGGAATTGTTAAAGAACAAGTTCCTAGAATTTTTGCTAAATTGTTGTATGGGAGTAAGTTTCATAAATTAAGTCAGTCTTTGACTTATGATGAGCCCATTATGATTGAGGAGAAGGGTGAAATAAAAATAATCAAAATCGGTGAATTTGTAGATCAATACTGCGGATCCGAAGAAGATAAAAATATTCAAAATCTTAATATAAAAGTTCCTTCATTTGATTGGAAAAATAATAAATATTCATTTAATGTTGTTTCTCATGTTATTAAACATGAAAGAAGAAATGAAATTGTTAAAATAAATACTAATTATGGTAAAAGTGTAAAAGTTACTGGTTGTCATTCTTTATTTACTTTAGATAAAGAAACTTTTGTTGTTAAAGAGGTTGAAGCTAGAGATTTAAAGGAAGGCGATCACATTATTTCTCCTAAAAAACTTCCTGAACCGAAAATAAAGAATGAAATAAATTTATTAAAGTATCTTTCTTATGATGATTGTAAAAATCAAAACTGGTATGTTTATTGTGAAAAAGAGATGATTCAAGAGTTATTTAATGATGCAAAAATAATGCATAAAAAGAAAGAAAATGATAAGTCGAGAAAATATTATCAATTTAATTTAGATGATAATGAGATAAATATTTTAGATGAATCATATAAACAATATGTTAAAAAAGGTTTTTTGCCTTTAAAATTGATTAAGCAATTGAATTTAGAAAATAATTTATTTGAGAATTCTAAAATTCGCTCGTATTATCATGGAAAAATATATGATGTTCCTGTTGTTTGGCCAATTACTGAAAATTTAATGAAATTTTTAGGTCTTTTTGTTGCTGAAGGTCACACTTGTAAACGACAGATAGGTTTTACTTTTTCGAGATATGAAAAACACTTTGTTAAATTGGTTTGTGATTTTGGGTTGGATTTTGGCATAAGTAGTACTGTTGAAGAAAGATTTGAAAAAAATTGTATCCGTGTTAAATTGTTTGGAGGAATCATAAGTGTTGTGCTTAGAAATCTTTGTGGTCATAGGGCTGAAAATAAAAAAGTTCCTTCTTTTGTTTTCAATGCAGATAAGAACTTGAGACAAATGTTTATTGATTATTTGTATTTTGGGGACGGACATAGAAGTAAACGTGATGATTGTTTGATGCACTCTACAGTTAGTCAAAAACTTGCTAATGAACTTAATTATTTATGGCTCATGCAGGGAGTAACATCCAGTATGCGTAAAACTAAAGGTGGAAATTTAAGTGTTAATTGTAAACCGGCATATGTAACATCTATTTATGGAAAAGATGTTGATAAAACTATTAATTTTAGTTGTTCGCTTAAGAAAAGTCACAAGGAAAATGAATTTTTATTAACTAAATGGCTTAAAGAAAATAAATTGGGTGCTTTGAATGAAAATCAAGAAGCATATGTTAAATTGCTTTTGAATGCTGAAGAGGATAAAAAATACTCTAAAGAATTTTTTGAAGAAATAACGAATAATTCTAAATTTGGTTATAAATTAAGACATTTAATTGATAATGATATTTTAATTGAATCTGATAATCAATTTTTACTCAGCAAGCTTGGTTTAAAATTACAGATGCAGTTAAAGAACATTTTGAAATTTATTGATTCTGATTTGAGTTTGTTAAAAGTTAAATCGTTTGAAATACTTGACGAGGGTAATGAATTTGTTTATGATATTTCGGTTCCAGAGGATGAAAATTTTGTTGGTGGACTTGGTGGAATTTCTTGTCATAATAGTCGTGGTCAGCAAGGTATCGGTATTAGTGCTTCTGTTATGTATGGTCAATTAACTACTGGTAGAGCTTCGAAAGTTATTTCTAAAACTTCGCCTGAATCTCCTGCTCATCAATTTGAATTAAAAATAAATACTTCAAAAAATGAACCTGAAATTTTATCTGACACGATTAAGGAATGGAATAAAGATCATGGAACTAAAATTCAAATTGATCTTGAAGGGAGTTATCAAAAAGGTTCTCAAAGTGTTGATGAGTATTTGAAAGAAACTGCTGTTGTTAATCCTCATGTTACTATTATTTATACTAATCCTAAAGCTGAACAATTGATTTTTCCTAGAGCAACAAATATTTCTCCTATACCTGCTAAAGAAATTAAGCCTCATCCTTATGGTATTGAATTAGGTAATTTTTTGAAGATGTTGGAAGTTACTTCTGCTAAAACAGTTCATCAATTTTTAACTTCGGAATTTAGTAAGATTAGTGATTCTGTTGCTAAAGAAGTTTTTGAAGTTTCTAGAATTCTTCCTAGAACTAAACCTAAAAGTATACACCATGAAGAAGCTGAAAAAATTTTAAAGGCTTTGAAAAGTGTTAAGATTCAAGCTCCTTCTGCAGATTGTATTTCACCTATTACTTCTGAACTTTTAGAGAAGGGTGTTAAGAAAGAAGTTAATGCTGAATTTTATACTTCTGTTACTCGTTCTCCTGAAGTTTACAAAGGGTATCCTTTTCAGATTGAAGTTGCACTTGCATATGGTGGAGATCAACCTTCTGATAAGCAAGCGAATATTATGCGGTTTGCAAATAGAGTTCCTCTTTTATTTCAACAAGGTGGTTGTGCTGTAACTAAAGGAATTCAATCTTTGAGTTGGAAACCATACGGGCTTAATCAGCCAAACGGTTCTCTGCCTGTCGGCCCTCTTACTATTGTTGTTCACATTGCTTCTGTTTGGGTTCCTTTTACTTCTGAAAGTAAGGAAGCTATTGCTCAATATCCTGAAATTTTAAAAGAAATTAAATTAGCTTTGCAAGAAGCTGGAAGAAATCTTGCCAAATATACTGCTAAGAAAAAGAAAGTTAAAGATGAATTGAAAAAGAGAAGTCACATTGAAAAATACATTCCTCATTTGGCAATTGGTTTAAAAGAAATTTTAGATTTGGATTCTGCGGATGAAGAAATTTTAATTCGTAATTTGAAAACAATTTTGGAAATGAAACGAGGAAAAATTGAGTCGTTGGAATTTGATCCTACTAAAAATGAAGAATATGATGAAGATTGGGCTAGCATTGGAAAAGATGAAGTTTCTGATGATGAATTTTCTGATGATGAGGACGAACCTAAAACTAAAAGAAAAAAATATGAGGAGGATGAAGAATGAATGAAGTTATTAAAAAAATAGATGAAATTAGTAAAGAAGTTCATGATGAAATTCATAAAAACTCTCCACCTCATTTGAATGTTCCTGTTCGTGCTTTGAGTAATGTTACATTTAACAAAATGGATGGATTTTTTCAGATAAATGAATCGGTTAAAAAAAGAACACTTACTGCTGCAACTGTAAAAACGTTTGCTCAAACTGTACGGATGATGGCTTTATCTAAAGAGTTAATTAAAGCGGATGATACGGCTACTAAGAGAGAAGCATATTATGTTTCTAAAAATTGGGGAGATGCTAGATTTACTGAACAGCCTGAATCGGATGCAGTAATGGACGATATTGAAGCTATGCTTGGTGTTAATAGGGAACAAATGGGTTTTATTCCTGGTGAACATGGTGGTGCTGTTGCTGGTGAACTTGTTGTAATAGATGTTGATTTTGAAACTAAAAAGGAATTGCGTATTGATTGTACTAGATTTGGTTCTGGCGCATATTCTATTCCTTCTTCTGTGGAACATTTAAAGTTTGAAACTAACGCTAAATTTATTTTGGCTATTGAAACTCAGGGTGCTTTTGAAAGATTAAATAAACACAATTTTTGGAAAAAACAAAATTGTATTTTAATTGCTATGAGTGGCGTACCTACACGTTCTTGTCGTCGGTTTATCAGGAAGTTGTCTGATGAGAAAAATTTACCCGTTTATGTTTTCACTGATGGTGATCCCTATGGATTTGGTAATATTTATAGAACTTTAAAGGTTGGAAGTGGTAATGCGGCACACATTAATGAATTTTTTTGTGTACCTAGAGCAAAATTCATCGGAGTTACTCCTCAAGATGTTTTGGATTATAATTTGCCGACACATCCATTAAAAGAAGTGGACATCAAGAAAATAAAGGATTTAATTAAAAACGATCCATTTATTAAACAAAATCTTGAATGGATTGAAGCTTTAAAAATGATGGCAAACAATAAACAGAGAGTTGAACAGCAGGCTTTTGCTGCACATGGTTTGAATTTTGTTATGGATGTATATTTACCTGAAAAAATTAAGAACCCTAAGAAATGGTTGCCTTAATAAACTTATTTTTATTTAAACACCAAATATAGGCTCTGAATTGGGTTTTAGAGGGGAAACTTTTATATACCCAAATATACAAAATTGGTGCATGGCACATACATCTAACTTTAAAAATAAGTCCAATTCTTTTGAAAATCTATTTAAAAATAGAAAAGGTATGGCAGAAACTCCTTCTGGAGCAGGTAGTGCAGCAGTATTAATCCTATTAATTACAGTAGTTATTGTAATATACATTCTATTCATACCTCCCGCAGAAAGAGAAAGATTATTAGAAGGCGGAATACCCGGTTCAAGTGTAGGATTAGATTCACACACAAACCTGTTAGGCACTAATACATTAGATGTAAACCCAGGCAAAATTACCTATATAAAACAAGAAACAATCGAACACGATTTAGCATCCTTTAAAATATACACTCAAGAAGACGCACAAATAATAACTGAAATGCAAACAATGTATGTGAAAAACTCAGCATTTGAGAAAAAATTTGGCGAATTACCATTTAACATTAAAAAAGATGCAACAGATGAAGTTTATCTATCATTTAACGTTCGTAGACCAAGCGGAGATCTGAAAATATACTTAAACACAATACTTATTTTTGAAGGTAGCTTAAAAGAAGGTTCAAACACACCAATAAAACTACCTAATGAATATCTTAAAGATCAAAACATAATTTATTTTAAACCATCTACAATTGGTTTTGCTTTTTGGAGAGTTAACGAATATTCTTTAGAAAATATAGTTCTTAGTGGCAAAGTTACTGATGATTCTCATTCATTCCAAATGCAAACTATTCTTTTAGATGCTTTTGAAATGGAGAATTTTGAAAAAGCAATATTGGAGTTTTATCCTTATTGTGATTCCGACGATGTAAATAATTTAATGATTTATGTTAACCGAAATAAAATTTTTGAAGGAATACCTGATTGTAATATGTATAATAAAATATTTGTGGGTCAAAACTTTTTAAGAGAAGGCGATAATCAAGTTGAATTTTTCTCCGAAGATGGTAGTTATACTATTGATATGAGTAAATTAAATGTTGGTTTAAAAGAACCGGATTATCCTGTATTTTATTTTGAAATGAGTAAAGATTTATTTGTTACAACTTCAGATGATGACGTTTTTTGTGGAAGAGTTGATGGTGTATGTCCTGATAATTGTAAAGAATACGAAGATAAAGATTGTTGTTTTGCAGAATCAAGAAATAATTATTGGTGCGATATTAAAACCACTAATCCTAGAGATAGATGTGTAAATTCATTTTTAGCAGATTATGATGAACGATGTCCTAGTTTATATGAAAGTGTAAGTGGAAAACCTCTTACTGACTCTGAAGGAAAATGTGGAGATGATACTGATAAATTATGTCCTGCTGGATGTAGTGAATTGTACGATAAAGATTGTTGTGTTATCGATACTGGAAAATATTGGTGTTCAGATATCCCTTTAACTGGAATGGATAGTGTATGTACTGCAATCGTAACATCTGCTGAATGTACTGCTTGTCCTAATGGATATGTTGATGAAGATAATAAAAAACCAAATTGTCCTAGTATTTCTAGTTCAACAGATGATGAAGTTGAAGAATTGAAATCTAGCGTTGACATTATTTTAAAATTAAAATTCATTGATGAAGAATATAAAAAACTTGATGTGCTTGTAAATGGAAATAGAATTCCTATTGATACTTATTATTTAAGTTATGATAGGCATATTGATGAATATGTTAGAAGTGGTACAAATTCATTGCAATTAGTTCCACGTAGTGATATTACTATTGCGCAAATGCAAGTTAAGATCGAATAAATTTTTGGTGTGAATAAGTATGGTTGAGACTAGTAATGGAAGTAGACTTAAAGGGAATAGTGATAACACCATTAATGAAAATGAAGCCAGATTAAGAGAAAGAGCAGAATCATATTTAAAAAAAGAAAAAAGTAAAACATCTTCACAAACTATTAACAACAATACTATAATAAATAACAACGGAACTCAATCAAATTCTAAAGCTAATCCAACGAGTAATGATCAAAACAATATGTCTGCTGAAGAAGCTGAAGAAAAAGTTGAACAATTAAGAGAAGAAAAAGCACGATTGAATGAAGAAAAGAAGCAAAAAATTGAAGAATTGAAAGCTGAGATTGAACGAAGAAAAAGTGAAATTAAAGCAGGTCCTAAAGGTCTTCTTAAATTCTTTTCAACTCCTGCCGCGGTTGGAGTTGTTGGTGCGGTTGATGCCTTATGCTCAATCATTCCAATAGTTGGACAAATTTTTGGTTTTGTTGCGCAAATTATTTTTTGGGCGATTCCTTCAATTATGTTGGGTAATTTTTCCATATTATTTAAAGCCGCATTAGTACAAACTGTTGATACGATTATTGGTTTAATTATGGATGCAGTTGAATTTTTAACAGTTGGCATTGGTATGGGCTTATCTGTGGTTGCAGATTTTGCTACTGAATTTGTAATGATAAAATTTGGTCCTAGTGTTGCCATAACAGAAGCTTATGAAGAAAGCATTCCTTCTAAGATTGCTGAATTGGATGAAGAGTTCGAAGAAAGAAAATTGGCTATTGAAAAAGATTATTCTTACAAGAAAAAAGGTTTCATTTCAAAATATTTTGGCGGTTCTGAAAAAAGTAGAAAGATTATGAGTATGCTTGCTTTTATGGGTATTGCCGCATTAGGTCCTTTTGGTACAGGATATCTTGCTATGGGTGAAGGTGCTTCTTACATTCCAATTATATTTTTAGTTATTCTTTTATCCGTTATTTCGTTGATGGGAGTGATTGAGAAAAAAGATGTTTATGCGTTACTTATTTTTTTAGTCATCAATCTTTTCTTCATAGATATTATGAAGATTGTTAATGACTTGGATTTGTTTGGAAATAATGCTTTTATTGGTCCGATAATTTTTATTGTGTTTATGTTGATGTTTGTTGCCAAAATCCAATTTGATATTAGTAATGCTAAATTTATTGCGATGTTGTTGATTGTGTTATTATTATTTTCAACTCCATTTATGTTTGCTTATTTGAGTAGCGATTATTTTACTGAAAGAGCTCAAGAAAGTTTTATGACTACAAAAGTTGAATTAGATAATATGAATATTTGGGAAAAAGCAGTTCTTTGGTTTGAATATCAAACCAAATTAGGTAAAGGTGAAATTATTGCTGGAGCCGAAATGGAATCAACTCAACAACACATTGGTGTTGAAATTGCTGGTGTTGGTGGAGTTACTAAAGATTTTAGGTTGGGTGATGAAGTTAAAACTCAAATTTATTATAAGACTGGTGCTTATTTTCCATTAAATGTTTATACTACTTGTAAGGTTGGAACTACGGTTGGAGAAATTCCTACAAATCAAAATGTAGAACTTGGTGCAGGGTTCTCAGAAACGTTTGTTGAATGTCATTTAGATAATCTTAAGAAAGGAAGCCACAAAGTTGATTTCACAACTGTGTATCCTTATACATCTACCGTCGATATTCCTTTAAAAATTATGTCTAAAGAGTTTGCAGACCATGTTACTTCAACTAGTTTTGTTGAAAATAAAGTTGATTTAGAAGAATTTGTTGGTGGAACTCAAAAAGCACGTACTGATGCAGGTCCTGTTGTTATTGGAGTTAGCAACACTATGAATAATGGAAAGCAAGTTTTGAAAATGCCTATTGTTATTAACAAAACTTCTGTCGAGCCATTAAAATTAATTTTTCAGTTACAACCATATATGAGTGCTACAAATACTCAAACTTTGGGCAAAGTTGCAAGGATAACTGGCATTAAAATTGATTCTCCTAGAGGTTTAGAATTTAAATGTTCGAATATTGATGATGCAAAAAATATTGAAGTTAAAGAAGAAGGTACTAGACAAATATTAACTGTTGATGGAGTTAATATAAAAGGAAGTACTTATGTTGATTTCAATTGCGAATTAATTGTTGATAAAAATTACGTTGATGAATTTGTACCAAGTACATTTTTTTCGATGAATACAGTTTTAGTTTCAATTTCATATGATTATAGCATGGAATCATCTACGTTGGTAAAGGTAATATGATTAAAAAAAATAATATTGGGAAAGTTTTTATGATTTTATTAGTTCTTGGAATTTTGTTTTTATCGGGCTGTAATCTTAGAGCAAAGAGTGGAGACATTTACACTGATTATCATGTTGGTACTGAAGGTTTAGTTTTAGAGTTTGTTCCTCAAGCACCGCCATTCTTAATGTATGATGGCGAAACATTTCAAATTCATGCCACTTTATCTAACAAGGGTGCTTTTACATTAAATGGAAGTTTGGCTTCTAAGATTGATTTGAAATACGATTCTCAACAATCATCCATAATTAAAAATTTAGAAAATAATAATTATTTATCTCAATTAGAAGGTAAAGGATATGTTTATCCTGATGGAAACTACGATACAATTATGCTTGGTAGGGGAACAACTAATGAAATTAAAGGAAACTTTGAAACTTCAAAAACTTCTTTATTTGCTGAAGTTTGTTATCCATATAAAACTGAATTTGTAAAACAAGTTTGTGTTGATACGGATATAGGAGATAGAGGTTTAAGAAAGCAGGTTTGTAGTGCAGAGACTATGACTTTTTCAGATGGTCAAGGAGCACCTGTTGCGATTACAAAAATCGAACCTAAAATGATTCCTTATGGAAATTTTGTTGAACCTCAATTTACAATTACTGTTGAAAATGTTGCTAAAGGAATTGCAAAAGAATGGAAACTTCAAAGTGAAGGAGATTTATCTGTTTGTAGCGGGGATGCAAGATTAAATGTTCTTACTATGAATGCAAAAATGAGCGGGGAAGATTTGATTTGCGAGCCTAAAGAAATTATTTTAAAAGGTGGTGTTGGAACTGCTACTTGTAGATTTGATACTAATGAAATTACTTTGAGTACTTCTAATTTTTTAACTACTCTTGAAATTGAATTACAATATACTTATAGTCAAATGTATTCTAAACCATTTACTGTTCAAAGAAAAACTGATTTGGCATTTATTGATGAGAATAGAAATGTGAATCGTTGTCAATCTTGGCAATTGCCGCTTAATGATGCTGGAGACTGTATTAATCTTTGTGATTATTATGTTTCCATGCCGGGTGATCAAGATCCAATAGGTGAATCAGAACAAGATCAAACTCTTGTGAAAACTGGTTTTGCATGTGTTTATTCCAATGATCAATGTTATGAAGCAAATAAAGGTATTTCATCTAAAAGTAAAACTATTATTAATGACGATGGTAAGGAAGAGACTATAAGATATTATGATGATTATAATTGTATAACTAGACCTGGTTTATGTCCTCCAACTACTTATTGTGGAGCACCTAGTTGTGCTATCGGAGATAATAATAAAGAACCTAAAATAATTACTGAGTATACTTCGAATAATGAAGAAAAAGTTTATTTACAAACTAGTGCGCCAGATAAGATTATGTGGGGAGTTTTAGATATTAATGATCAAGTTACAACTGAAGGAAGCCGGGTATTTGGAAGTTTAAATAGGTATCCAGATATGTTAAGATATTGTGGAACTAAAACAAATAATGCGGGAGTTCCTATTAGTTATTATAAATTTACTAGTGACTCAAAAACTTGTACTGATGATGGTTGGTCCACAACTGAAAGTAAATATGGTATTTCAGATGCTTTATGGCCTCCAATATTTGAAGTTGATGTTGATAAAGATTCAGAAGGCGAATATTTCAAATATGTTTGTATTAAAGCTGAAGACAAATTAGGTCTTAAAAAAATAGATAATCTTGAAATTTGGCAAGATGGTCAAAACACAAGATTAAAATAGAAGTTTAATGATAAAAATGGTGAAGAGAAAATGAAAAAAACAATAATTATTGCAATTTTGCTGGTTAGTTTAATTTTGACTGCTTGTGGAGGTAGTTCTGGTGGCATAGGTTCTCAAAGAGACTATTATGTTGGAACTGCAGGTGTAGAAGCCAAATTTCAAACCGGATCTCCACCATCTAAAATATATTATTATTCAAGTAATCCTGATGATAATATTTTCGACATTTTTGTAGACATACATAACAAAGGTTCTTCATTCACTAAAGGAGGAGTTTATCTTTCAGGTTATGATCCTAGTATGATTAAAATAACTGGTATAGATATTCAAAAAACATCTGGTGGTTGGAATAATTGTGGCGTTAGTTTAGGATTTAATCAAAATCTTTTTGCTGGCGGTAATTTAGAAGATTATTTTGGCGAAGGTGGAAATTTCTGGAAAGGTGTGAGTGGCGCAATTAATTGTGTTGATTCTGGATTCGATGGAACTTATTACAATGATACTCATTGGCAAACATCAATTAGAGATATAGGTGAATTAACAAAACAGCCTTGGTTGGAGGGTGTTGGTTTAGATATCACTAGAAATGGAGATGGTGCTTCTTTTGGATTAAAAATCGGTGACGATTTCGATATAAAATATTTAAATCATGGTACGGGTTTATTAGTTATTATGTCGGGTATGTCGTTTTCATGGTATAATGGACGAGAATATCTTTTAAGACCGAACACTATTGATTATCCTGGTGGTGAAATGACTACTGAAGCTTTTGAAGTTAAAGTTGAGAATTGGCCTGAAGGATTGGATGTTCTTCCTAAAGTTCCATTTTTGTTAACTAATTGTTAT
>JAQUYS010000071.1 GCA_028691765.1 Candidatus Nanoarchaeia archaeon
TTGCAAGTGAAGGGTTGTTGCTTTTAGGAAATCAAGGTGGTTTAATTTATACTGATCAAGGAGGGTTAACTAATCGAAGTGATTTGGAATTAGGTGAAGATTATTTTGAATATTCTTATCGTGAAATTCTTCAAGACGGTTCAATGATGCCTAAAAAATTCAACATATCGTACGGCATTCGTGATG
This sequence comes from Candidatus Nanoarchaeia archaeon, assembly GCA_028691765.1. Classification (GTDB taxonomy): domain Archaea; phylum Nanobdellota; class Nanobdellia; order Woesearchaeales; family SKGA01; genus JAQUYS01. Next base: position 187 of record JAQUYS010000071.1, read on the forward strand.
AAGTTAATTGTCCTAATTTTTTTAAACCTGAACCCATAATTGATTTTGTTGATGAATCCAAATCTCATTATCCTGCGAAAACAACTTATTTATCAGATTTTTATGAAAAATATAATTCATATTATTTTTCTCCTATGAGTGGTTGTGCCGCTTTAACTCCGTCCGTTGGTTCTAGTGGTTATTTAGGAGAAAACAATTTAGAAAAATTATGTGATCGAGAAGGAATTAATGTTCAACTAGCAGGAGAAATATTTACTTGTTTACCTAGTGCTTACTCTACAAATACTAAACCAAATTCTATTCAAGAACAATTATCTGTTTACATAAAAAATAATTTAAATTCATGTTTTAATTTTTCAATTTATGAAGAAATGGGTGCATCAATACGAGAAACAGGAGATGAAATAAATATTTCAGTTGCATTTACAAATCCCGACGGAATTTTAATTTATGCAAAATATCCTTTTTTTGTAGATGTTAATGGAAGATCAATTTTAACAGTCGCTCAATTTAGCGGTGAGTTAGATGTTGATATAAAAAGTTTATATTATTTCATACACGAATTGATTGTTACACATTTGAAAGATCCTTTTTTTAATTTATTTGAATCTTGGGATGATGAAGAGAATATATTTTTTAGATCTTCTTTCTTTCTAGAGAGAATTGAAAAACCTTGTTTATTTACAGGATGTTCTCAAGTTTATGATGATGTCATAAAAATAGGTGATTTTAATAGTTTGATTGATGGAAAACCTTTAACGTTTTATTTTGCAGCAAAACAAAGAAAACCTATTTTAGAATACATGCACCAACGAGGTTTAACAACTGTTTTCAATGGAAAATTAATTGATTATCAATATCGTGTTGGAGACTTAATTACTTTAGAGCCTTTTGCTATAGATCCTGATAATGATTCCATGAAATTTAATTATTCTGGTTGGAAAGAAACTTATGATGAAGTTTTTGATTGGGATTGTTGTTTTGATAACGGCGTGATAAAAGAAGAAGGAGTTTGGCGAAAATGTGTTCCAGGAGATTTGAACTGTGTTGATTGTACTTTAGAAAGTTATCATGCGTGTGTTACTCCGGTTGATATTGAACCACGTAATTGGACAGGTCATCCTTTATTTACACCTGAAAATGGAACTTCACAAATTCAAACTTCTGAATCAGACGCAGGATATCGAGAAGTTATTCTTTCAGTAAAAGATGAACATGGCGCGATGGATTTTCAAATAATCCGATTTTTAATTTTTGATTTCCCTGAGGCAGTTTTAACTGCATTCAATCTTTATCCAGATGTAAATGATTCTTGGGCATCTATTGAAGATACATATGTTTTAAGTGGTGAGGATTCAACAGCGTCTGTTTTGGCAGGAGGAACTTTATCTCAATTCATATTTTCTGATTTAGATGAACCTTTCGATGTCTTGAAATCAGAAAATTGTGTTGGTGAATCAGGAGATTGTGTTCAAGCAACCGGACCGGAGTTAACGTTTTTAACCATCCCGAATATAACAGGCACTACATCAATTCCTTCGAAAACTCCTTGGCTAGATATTTTAACAAATAGTGATGGAACTAGATGGTTCGATTCTAAAAATAATGATTTTAATGAGGCTGATTTTATAGAACACACACTTCAATTAATTGTTAGGCAACTTATAGGTGGTGGTATAATTGCTTCTCCTCCTGATGAAAAACTTGTTAATGTTGCACAATGTTTACCACATAATTATGGTGATGATTCTTTAGAAGCTTATCCTTATAATGGAGTTGTTGATTTTAAAAATGTTTGTTGTGCATCTATAAGTATCAATGGTGTTAATCAAGATTCTGAGAGACATTATTTTGGAGGAACTTTTGAAGATGAAAATACGCAATGTTATGAAACAACTTCAACTATGTGTTATCCTTTTGATAAAAATGAAAATCCGATTGAATTTTTCCCATTAAATTTAGCTTTAACTGAAACTTCTGATGATGGGAATGTTTCCGATTTAACTTTGTTGCCTCCCATTTCAGCTAAATATGGAGTTTATTTTCCAGATCGAATGAATGACATAGTATCATTAAATTATGAACAAAATTGTTCAGGAAATAGAGGAAACATTTGTTCAGGAGATTTGAGTTTTTCATTTAGTTATCAAATTTGTAATGACTTAAATAATGGTGCTTTTGCTCGTTGTCAAGGACCAAACGTAAATGAGTTTAATGCTTGTCAAATGAATGAAAGAACTCCTAGTGGTTGTGTTAACTACTCTTCTGGACAATCTTTTGAAAAAACCATTCAATGGTATCCAAACAATAACCAAACTTTAATTGATAGAGGATTTTGTAATGAAGAAAAATCTGCTTCAATTTCATCTCCAAATGGAATCGCTCTTAGCAATTCAGGAATTTTTAATTGTCTTGCTACGTGTAATGGCCAAGGAAGTTGTTCTTATTGGAAAATAGAACATTGCGATTGTGATAAAGGAAATACTTGTGATGATGTTTCTGCAGATAAGTTTTTCGATTTAAGTTTTACAGCTACAAAATTTTATTGTAAGGGAACAACAGGATGTACTTCAACTTGTGAAAGTTATACATCTTATAAATCAGATAAATATGCTTGTTATTGTAAAACCCACCAAAATTCAAATCCTGGTTTGACCACAGTTGATCCATATAATTATTTTTTTGAAAGTAAAGAAATATCTGAACCAGGAACGACTAAATGTTGTTTATCTGGAACATATATTTATGATGGAACAAATATTGTTTGTCATGATGGAAGTATTGCACATACATCTGAAATCAAGTTCAATTCAAATAAAGTTTTATTTGTGATAGAGACACCTGTGTTTTTATATTGTAATTGGGATGGTACGGCTCCTGCTGATTGGACTTCATCAAATAAAAAAATTGTAGGAACAAGAATAGACACAAATTCTCAATCTTATCGATGTGAAAATGATGGTTGGAAAATTTACACTCCACCCCTAAATTAGCCTTTTCTATAGAAAGCTTTATAAAGCCCAAAATTGTCAATTTATAAATTTGTTTCAAATTTACAAATAAGGGTTTTGTGAGGGGTTAAAGGTGGCTATATTTAAAAATAAATTTCTGTTTTTGTTAATTTCAACAATGTTGATTTTATTATTATTTTCAACATCTTTTGTTAATTCAGCAGATGATCCTCTTGTGCCTCCTTCACCATATCATTATCCTTATCCTTGTTGTGTGCCGGAAATAGTCTCAGCTAGTTCTGATTTAAACATGATAACTCCTTGTGACGCTGGTTATGTTGAAATGCCTAATTGTTATGCGAATATTTCAGGAAATTTCGTACTTAATCCAGATGCTGAAACAACGGGTTGTTGTTGTCGTCAAGGAACAATATTTCCATCCTCGCCTCAATCATTATTATACAAATATGTTTGTGAAGCATCACCAAATTCAGGAATTTTTAAAACTGCGAGAGATGCAAGAAGCTGTACTCAAGATCTTTGTGGAGGCACTCCTTCAATAACTCCCACTAATAAATGGAATGTAAGTGGAACTATTTATTGGAAAAACGAAAATCAATTAATACCTTTACCTAATGCTTCTTTAACCATAAATGGCTCTTCAACTATAACACCATCGAACGGTACTTATAAAATAAATGACATAAATGAAGGAACTAATTTTTACACCATTATTGCTTTAGAAATTTCTATTGACGGATATATGTACAAAATAAATTGTTATCCTTTGATAAATGGTGAATTAACTATAACTCAAAATTCAATCATAAATTTTAATTTAACTTGTGGTGAACAAGGCGTTCCTTGTACTCCTTCATGGACTTTAAGTGGTTGGTCTCCATGCCAATCTGTCTCAGGCAAC
>JAQUYS010000072.1 GCA_028691765.1 Candidatus Nanoarchaeia archaeon
TATTTATTCGAGCAGAAATGAGTGAAGGAGATTACAATAATTATACGTGTTTCCGGAAAGGAACTAAAAAGACTTTCAATTTAGAAAAACTGCAAAAAATTGTAAATTTCATAGAAAATCCTTCCAATGTAGTAGAAATTAACACAATTAAAAATTAAAAATTAAAGTCATGGAAGCAAAAGAAAAATTAGAAAACGCAATCAAGCATTTTTTAGAAAAAGAAAATGCAATTAAAGAAGAGTATGGAAGATTAACAATCATTAGGTACCAAGACAGATACTTGGTAATTTTCAAGAACTCATATAAACCTCTCTATCATTTATCATTTAGATTATGTACAGAAATGGAAGACTTTATTAAAAAAGTCAAAAATCAAGAAGATGAAGAAATCGAAGCACAGAACAAGTATTTGAACGAAAAAAAGGAAGAATGGGCTTTATTTAACCAAACAGCAGTTGAAGGAAAATTTGAGATTGGAGGAGATTTTAATTAAAATATTTTCAAAACTAAACCAAAATCAGAAGCCCCGCGTGAAAAAACAACCCTCAGATTGATAAACTATTTAGAAAGCTTATCCATCCATCTTTTTACAGTTTTGGGGGTCATCTCCCCCTTATAAAACCTTTTTTTCATGATGTTGATTACGTTCTGCGATACGCCTAATCGCATTGACAATTCCGCTGAGGAATTCTCTTGAAACAATGTGCGGAATTTAATCATTGAATCAATATAGTCTAAAGAACTGTCTGAATCATCGTCAACGCAGTCAAAGTTTTCAATTTTATGATTATTCATGTCATTAGCCCTTATTCGTGAATTTCTCTGATCCAATCAATTATTCTTTCTTCAAAATCATCAAAGAAGCGATCATAATAGGCTTGATCCAGTTCATCTGATGAAGGATCGTCTGCTTTCATTTCAGTGATTGAATCAATAAAGGGGGCGTCTGTTGTGAAACGCTTAAAGCTATTTCTTTTTTGCTCTCCTTTATTTGGAAAATATAAAACATCTGCAATGATGTTATAACTACCACGACCTTTAAATTCGCTTCTAAAGTCAATTCTAAATTCTACTTCTTGTCCGTTTTCAATTTCAATAGTTGTGTACATGATTTTAATTTTTTATAAGGTTTCTAAAAATGCGTTAACTGATTCTTGTGTATATGATTTATTAAAATGTTCTTTTCTAAACTTGTTTCCTTTAGTGTTTAACCATTTTCCAAATTCGCCTAATTTTTTCAAATTTTTAATCGGTGCTAAAATATCGGATGATGCTTCTTTATTTATATTCAATTTAGCTTTACGTTCTGATTCTTTTTGATCTTTTTTCACCTCTTCTGTCAAAAAGAACAATTTCCATTCATTTGCTAATTCTACATCACCTCTAAGAATACGGCTAACTATTTTGTTATTATATTCCATTCTCTGATTTGCTACAATCCAACCAATATTTTCAACATCATAATCTGCTAAAGTTTCAATTTTCAAAAATGAATTGTAGTTCCTTTTTGCGTTTTCTATTTGTTTGTCTGTATAAGTCATGATGTGTTGTTTTATTGTTTTCATGTTTTTTTATTTTTAATTATTTTTATTGAATTATTTCTACAGCAAAAGTACAACATATATGATGTAATTTAACAGTTGAAATGCAAATAATTTTTAAAAATGGGTTAATACATTAGTAATCAATTAAATTATTTTCATTTATTTTTGTAACTCATTGATAAATGTTTTAATTTATCAGTAAGTTACGTTTTCAGGTGGTCGAAATTTGGAAGGATTTTAATAAAAATTTAAAAAAGTCGAAAAATATACATATAATTATATGGAGGGCAGCTTTAAAAGTTGCTCTCTTTTTTTTTCTACAAAAACAACCTCTTTTCCGTATTATAGCAATATTTTTAAAAAAAAATCAAAAAAATAATAAATCGTATTTAGATAATACTTATATTTGCGGAAAATTATGAAATAATGACTATCTTTGCATATTGAATTATATTTTATGAAGCTATCAAAATTAAAATTAAATCCTTCCAATCCGAGAATCATAAAAGACGATAAGTTTAAAAAACTTGTCAAGTCAATTAAAGATTTTCCAGAGATGATGGAAAAGCGTCCGATGGTATGCGTAACAGATGCAGACGGAAAATTTTACCCTCTCGGTGGAAATATGCGACTAAAGGCTTTGATTGAATTAAAATATAAGGAAATACCAGACAATTGGGTTATGTTAGCCGATGAATGGACGGAAGAAAAAAGGCAGGAGTTTACGATAAAAGATAACGTTAGTTTTGGCGAGTTTGATTGGGACACGTTGGCGAATGAATGGAATGTTGAAGAGCTTTCAGATTGGGGCTTGGATATACCTAATTTTGAAATTGACGAAGAAACAGAACAGGAAGAAGATAAAATAGCAGAAGCACACACAAAACTAACAGATAAATTTATAGTTCCACCTTTTTCGATTTTAGATACAAAGCAAGGTTATTGGCAGGAAAGAAAAAAAGTTTGGAAAAATTTAATACTTGATGATGGTTCAAAAAGAGCTGGCAAACTTGCAAAACGAACCGAAAATTGGAACGAAGAAAGCGATACTTACGAAATCATGTCTCTTTTTGATGTATCAATTTTAGATCCCGTTTTAAGTGAGGTTCTTTTAAAATGGTTTGCTTTTGAAAATTGTAAAACATTTGACCCCTTTGCTGGTGATACAGTTTTTGGATATGTGAGCAGTTTTTTAGGTAATGAATTTACAGGAATTGAATTAAGGCAAGAACAGGTAGATTTTAATGCAGAAAAAACAAAAGGATTAAATGCAAAATACATTTGTGATGATGCTTTAAATGTTCTTAATCATATATCAGAAAACTCACAAGATTTTCTTTTTAGTTGCCCACCTTACTTTGATTTAGAAAAGTATTCTCAGTTACCAAATGATGCTTCCAATCAAAAAGAGTATAAAGACTTTTTGCAAATACTTAATGTAGCTTTTTCAAATGCAATTAAGTGTTTAAAAGAAAATCGTTTTGCTTGTATTGTAATTGGAGATGTAAGGGATAAGAAAGGGTATTATAGGAGATTGCCACATCATATTTGCGATATTTTTGAAGCAAACGGAATGAAGTTATACAATGAAATAATAATGCTTGAAATGATAGGCAGGAAAGCATTAACCGCAAACAGGAATTTTATAACGAGAAAAAACCCTAAAGTACATCAGAATGTACTCGTTTTTTATAAAGGAGACCCAAAACAAATAAAAACAATATACCCTAAAATAGAAATACAAGAGGATGAAAGCACAGATGTATAATTATAGCAGTTGGATAAATGAAACCGACCCGATTATATTAAAAACTAAATTTGAAAATCAATTAATAAAATCAGGATTTGGTATAATATCAACACAAGAAAATTTTTTTACTCCGTTTGGATACACGGCTATATTCTTATTAAGTGAATCGCATTTTGCAATACATACGTTTCCAGAGGAGAATCAAACATACATTGAATTATCAAGTTGTGTTAAAAGTCAGTTTGATAAATTTATTAAAGAGATATAAAAAAGCCTCTACCGACGCTACGATAAAGGCTGCTAAAAAGAAAAAATAATGGCATACAATAAAGAAAAGATATTTGAGCAGGATAAAGAAGCGGCACAAGATATAAATAATGAAATAAATTAAATTAACGCAATAAAAATGTACTACGTATCAAAGAAGCTCGAAATATCGGCAGCTCATAAACTGCATTTAGATTATGAAAGCAAATGCTCTAACTTACATGGGCACAATTGGAAAGTAACTGTGCGTGGAGCCAAGAAAAACGGCAAAATGACATCGAGTTATCTTACAGGAGTATTCAAAGAAGATTCCCTTGCAAGAAGTGAATTCATGAATTTAATTAAAAAATAAAATGGCAAAGATTAAAAACGCAAAGATATCGGACTTGATTCCGGATGATAAAAATGCAAACAAAGGAACGGAATATGGTAAACATTTAATGGATAAATCATTTCGTCAATTTGGAGCA
>JAQUYS010000073.1 GCA_028691765.1 Candidatus Nanoarchaeia archaeon
GTCATGGATTCGGCTCCGCATCAAAAAGATGCCCGAGTTTATCTTTCTTGGTCTGCATATATCTTGCGCTCACAGGATTCGGGGGCATGATGATCGGCAGACGCTCTACCACCTGTAACCCATAGCCTTCCAATCCGACGATCTTTCGCGGATTATTGGTCATCAGGCGAAGTTTCGAAAGACCGAGATCATGCAGGATCTGAGCCCCGATCCCGTAATCCCGGAGATCCGGCTTGAACCCGAGCGCCTCATTCGCCTGGACCGTATCGAGCCCGTGTTTATCCTGAAGTTCGTAAGCCTTGATCTTATTCGCCAGACCGATTCCCCGGCCTTCCTGCCGCATGTAAAGGATCACACCGGCACCTTCCTGCTGAATCATCTTCATGGCCGTGACAAGCTGTTCCTGACAATCGCAGCGCAAAGAACTCAAGACCTCCCCTGTAAAACATTCCGAGTGAACACGCACCAACGCAGGCTTATCGCCGATCTCTCCCTGGATCAGTGCGACATGTTGAGCCCCATCGAGGATGGACTCATAGATCCGGATAGTCCACGTCCCAAATTTCGTCGGAAGCCGGGCCTCGCTCACTTTTTTGACGAGCTTGTCGGTCTTGGTACGGTAAGCGATAAGATCGCGGATAGTCCCGATCTTGAGCCCATGAGTCTTTGCGAACGCGAGCAGATCGGAAAGCCTCGCCATTTTTCCATCATCATTAACGATCTCGCAGATCACGGCGGCAGGAGGAAGCCCGGCCGACTGCGCCAAATCCACGGCCGCTTCGGTATGACCGGCACGGCGCAATACACCGCCCTGTTTTGCCTTCAAAGGGAAAATATGCCCGGGGATCACAAAATCCTCTCGCCGAGTTTTGGGATCCGCTAAAAGTTCTATCGTCCGGTTGCGGTCATAAGCCGAGATCCCGGTCGTAACGCCCGTCTTTGCGTCCACCGATACTGTGAATGCCGTTTTCATGGGATCTTCGGGATTGGGGTTCATCTGATCGAGCCCAAGACCCTGAATGCGGTCGGCCGTCATAGGAACACAGATCAGTCCCCGTGCAAATTTCATCATAAAATTGATCATCTCAGGGCTTGTCTTGGACGCCGCAAAAACGATATCCCCTTCGTTCTCACGTGTCTCATCATCGGTCATAATGACCATACGCCCATCACGGATATCCTGGATGATCTCTTCGGTCGTATTCAGCGGGTCCATAACGTCTCCTGTTACAAAAAAGAAAAATGGATAGTTATCCTAGCAATAACCTGTTTTTTTGTCAAAACCTGTTTTCCTAAGTCATTCATTATATTAAACTTACGCACCTTGACAGGAGGTGCCTGAAAGGTTAACCTTAGTTTGAGGGGCATTATACCTTATTTCTTTGACATAAGGAGCGGTGGAAGGGTGATTTGCGTAACCGCTTCCTTCAAAAGCTAAAAGCCTCAACGTGAGCAAAACAGCCACGGCCTAGAGGGTTTCGCCTGACGAGCAATGAGTTTTCTAATTCATAAATATTGCTAGAGAAAGCGGGATTCTCGAACTCACAGTTGGGGCTTTTTTTTGCCTAAAAACGTCCTTAGACCGGTTTGTTGCTCTTGGTTCTCAAAAAAGGACCAACCTGGTCGATGGCATCAATGATATTGATGGGGACAGCAAGCACCACGGTATTCGAAGCCGTGGGCCCTAGACCGTCTATCGTTTGAAGGGTCCTGAGCTGCATAGCGCCGGGACTTTCCGCCATCGTCTTAGCCGCCAATGCGAGATTCGCCGCGGCATCGCGGTCACCTTCCGCTTTGGTGATCGTTGCGCGTTTTTCCCGTTCGGCGGAGGCCTGGCGCGACATCATTTTCTTGAGCTCTTCCGGCATATCGATATCCTGGATCCGGATGCCCGTCACTTCAAGTCCCCAGGCTTCCGTGTCCTTTTCCACATTGGCCTCGATCTTCTTCCCGATCTCTTCGCGCTCGGTCAGGAGCTGATCCAGCGTCATTTGTCGGATCACATCTCGGAGCATATCCGATGATCCACAATTTGTTCGTCGACAGTATTCCGATCCCCGCGTTCACCCACATGACCATGGTGAACTGGTGGATCTGGATGGGGATCGCGATCGTCGTCCCCGTCCTGGTCCTGGACACCTATCTACCGAAAACGGAGGATTTGTAATGAGGAGACGTACAGCACTGAACGGGAAAACCATGTGGCATACCGGCACCGCCGGGGGCCGGATCATTCGAAACGGTTTGGAAAGCGGGATTCGAAACGCCGTCGGCTACAGCTATGCCTGTGGATCGAACACCGGCAGAACGGTCACCCCCATCAAACGGAGGAGGCGATAGAATGCGCGACCCTGTGAGGATCGACAGAATCTTAGATAAACTGAGACGAGTCTGGGACCTCGACAAAGATATGCGGTTTGGCCAGATGACCTACATGCTGTTCTGGAAAATGCCGCAGACGAAACGGGTGACAGTCAAATTGGAAGGCGGGCGGGACGCGACCCTGCAATCGATGATCGATCCGTTCTACGTCGAAGACGATGTGTTCGAAGCGTTCCTTGACCAGATGATCGCCGATCACCGGCTGTAATGTCAGACAGGATGTCTTATATTCTGTCATTTCCAATATCTAGGTATGCGATCCCTCGTTCTTGCGATTGATTTCGACGGCACGATCGTCGGCGAACGGTATCCGGCCATCGGCCACCTGAAACGGCATGCCAAACAGTATATCAACCGGCTCGTTGCCGACGGTCACCGAATCATCATCAATTCGTGCCGGGCCGGGTGCGATGAAGACCGGATGCGCCGGTTCCTCGACGACCACGGCATCACCTACCACGCAATCAACTGCAACCTGCCGGACCGAATTATGCTGTATCAGAACGATTGCCGGAAGGTCGGGGCCGACCTGTATATCGATGACAAAAGCCTGTTCGCCAACCGGACCATATGCTGGCCCCAGATCTACGACTATATTACGGCATACGCCGCGGCGGTACCGACCATCCTCTGTCTCGTCGGCGAGAGCGGGACGGGGAAGACGGAGGCGGCCGCGTATCTGGAACGCGAATACAATATCCCGATGCTCCGTTCGTGCACCGACCGCCCGCCCCGGTCGCCGGACGAAGACGGCCATACGTTCCTACCTCCTGCCGAGTTTGACGCGATCTCCGATAAGATCGCGTATACCGAGTTCGGCGGATACCGCTACTGTTGCCGGCCGGACGATATCAAGCCCCGGACCACCTATGTGGTGACCGAAGACGGGTATGAGAACCTCGTTCGCAACGCCAACGGCCGGTATACCGTTATCGGGATTCGGATGCGTCGGCCGCCCGCGCTCCGGGCCGTGCCGCAGGACCGGATCGACCGGGACCGGGACCGGTTTGTGTTGCCGGCAATTTGTTATCGGTATGTCATCGAGAACCGGTGGACGGATCTCGACTCTCTGTATGACTGTCTCGACACCCTGGTGGTAGACCTGTTCCACATCGACCGTTGTCTGGCGTGGCGGGGGGACCGGCCGACACATTTACTATCTGAACGGTGAAACGTTTGCTATGGGCGTTATTACCTTTACGTTAACTGCGGCGTTGATTGTGTATCTGGTACGGAAAAAAGAACGGGTTCTAATGTGGCTCCGGGCGATCCGGACACCGTGCGACGAAAAATAGGTTACGGTCGGATGATGACCGTATACTCCATATCCTCTGCCCCGAAGAACTGTTTGCAGAATCTCGCGGCGACCCGGGGTTGGTACATTTTGCAGCTGAAGATGTCGATGTAGGCGTTATCGGTCTCGTTGGCAAAATGCGCCGTGATACACGATGTCTCGATGAGTTGTGTCAGCGAATACCCCGCCACCCGGTCGGTCGGCCCGAAATGAATGATCTGGGGTTCCCCGAACCGTTTCA
>JAQUYS010000074.1 GCA_028691765.1 Candidatus Nanoarchaeia archaeon
AGCCTTTTTAAGGCTTGTGAATTAATACTTTACCTTCGAAGTTTGCAATTTCCAGCCATTTGTCGCCCCAGAATAATCAAAATGCTCAAAATGCTTTAATCCTGCTCCTCCAAGGAAGAATGCTCTTGTGAATAAAGAGCCTCCTAAAGGCGAATGTGCAAACATTACAAGATAATCATTTCCTGAGTTGTAAACAACTAAATCTACTGAACCTGTTGAGTCTTGTTCAACTATTTCAAAGGAATTATCTGTTGCAAAGATTACGTTTGCCAATGTTGCATCTTGTTTTGTCAAGAATGTTGCATTTTTACCTTCTAAATCTACAGATAATAAATTGTTGCAATTCAAGTTATTCCCTGTTTTAACACAAGGTACGAAATAATTTGAAGAGATTTGCATGTATGATGGATATGGTGCAAGCCATTGGTTTACTAAATCTGTTCTTTTTAAGTTTTGAACTTTAGATCTTAAATCTATTTCTTGCAATTGTGAAACCCATTTTTCTATTTTTTCCACAGGCTCATCTATTGTTGTTGCAATTTCAGTTGGACTATTGTTTTTATACGTGTCTAATGTGTATTTCTTTGAGAAATCCCATGAACCCCAATGTGCCCAAACTCCTGCTTTTGAAATCATATCTTCAGATGTTAAAAAATAATGTTCTGGAGGATTATCACAAGCTAGTTTCGTTAAAATTTGAGAAATCTCTTCTTCAGAGAATTGGAAATATTTGTTTTCTCTTAACACTTTAGCTTTATCTTCAACACCAAATGTTGAATATATTATTTTATTTACTAAAACTCCTTTAGTAGAATCATTTGACTTTTCCAACATTAAGTTAAATGCTTGATTTCCACCACAAGACAACATTTGTAATATGTCATGAGAAACTTCTTCATCGTTTTCCATTAAAAGTTTTCCAACCCAATGTGATTGAGGTGTCGTTTGTGAACCTCCATCAAATGTAGCTCCTACTTCACCTATTGAGATAAAGAAGTGTCCAAAGTCCCACCATGATGTAATTATTGCATCTTGTGAAGAGTTGTCTCTTATTTTATACATTAAATTAAACCAATTGTCATCAAAATTTGGAACTGAACTTCTTCCGATTTGATCTGCAGTAACTAATGATGGCGATAAAATCATAAACACAAATAGCAAGGAAACTAATATTGTTCCAATGTAACTTAATGGTTTTGACTTTCCTAACTCCAACAAGGATGGTATGTGTTTATTTGCGGCTTTAGCAATGTAAAACAGTCCAATTCCGAAAGCTGCTGCGAAAGCTGGCGCTAATAAAACAACGAATCTAACTCCGTTAAAACTCATGTAAATTGTTCCTGCCATCCAAATTCCTAGAAGCATAACTAAAAATGTTTTGTAATCACCATGTTTCTCATATAATGCCCAAATTATACCAATTAAAACAGGCAACATTAAAAGTATTAAAAACATTAAAGGACTGTTTGTAGCTAAGCCAATAAATCCATTATGTAATGATTCTAAAATTCCCATGTTTTTAAAATCTAAAACAAATAATGAAAACCAAATTATTGAAAATGAATAAAATAAAAATTGAGATAACCAATTTTTCTTTTCTTTTTCAAAATCGGTAGCTAATAATAACATTCCAAAAAGAGCAAAGAAAAACACAAGTTTTCCTCCTACAGAATCGATTATTTGAACAAATGAAGCAGGATTTAATTCTGCTACTGACGATAAAACATTTGGCCAAATATTCCCTAAATTTGCATTTGCAATTCCACCACTTGATGAAAGAATTGAATTCAAAGTTAAACCAATTACATTTCTTCCAAACATAAATGAGAAAACAATTGCAAAACCAAAAAAGGAAACTAAAGTAACTATTGGTGAAAACATTCTTTCTTTTATTTCAACCCAAGAATGTTTTTTCAAATATTCAACTATTAGTAAATATACAATATAACCAAGTAAAGCCAATCCAATAAATAAGAATGCAAACCAAGCATTACCCCAGGCTAGGAAATATATTGCTTGAGACAAAGCAGCCAAACCAGCAAAAATTGAAGATTTCTTCCAATCTTTAATTTTCAAAGAATAAACTACAAAACATAAAATCAATATTGGGAAAAACACATTGTATGCATCGGTGTCTACAAATCCTGCTTGAGTTCGAGATAAAAATGTTGAAACTGTGGAAAATGAAATACTTCCAAAGAAAGCAAATAAATCATTTGAATATAATTTAATTATAAAAAACAATGGAATAATAGCAAACGCCGCAATTAAAGCAGGCAAGAAATATACTGCTTTCATTCGGTCTCCATTTGTAGAAGTTTCATCAAGACCAAATAATTTGTAAAATTTACTTTCTAGCCAAGGATGAAAATCGAAACTTGAAACATCTACTCCTTGAGGAGCTAATTTTCTTTTTAATATCGATCTTCCTTCATCAGTCATTATATCTCCAGCATGTCCATTTTCAAGAATATTTTTGGATATCGTATGATAATAATATGGATCTATAGCAAGAAAGTAAGTTTGACCATTTTCAGCTTGAAACTTTTCCCTGAACACCTGAGCCATTTTATCTTTCTCAGAATAATACTCATCAGGATTTTCAGCAATCATAGCTTCAATCTGTTTAGTCGCTTCATTATTAATCTGTTCATCAGCAAGATTAGGATACTTTTCCTTAATCGCAGAAACAATTTGTCCTCTTAAATTAGATTGAATGCTGTTTTCAGCCCATTCATCTGCAACAGGCAGATTATAAGCATAAGAACGAATGTATATTGTAAACACAAAAGCAATTAATATTAAAACCAGAGTCAAACAAACATCAACTTTACGTTTGTGTTTGGTATAAAACTTAGGATCTTGAAAATGCATAGCAATAAGCGTTCCAATCAACACTAAACTAATTCCGCCTAAGGTCCATAATCTAACTGAAGATAATGGCGCGAATTGCTTTGAAGAAAATATTACGAATAATAACGCTAAAATCTCTATGATTAAAGCTCCTGAAAGTCTTGTAAATCCTGTTTTACTCATATAAACACCCTTTGTCACATGAATTTTGTAATAGTATTTAAACTATTAGGTTTTTCAAAAGATTACTTTTAAAAATAACGATAGTTATTTAAATAAGTAATACTCACTAACTTTATGTTAACAAATGAAACGCTGAAATTACTTTTGTACTGGGAAAATAATTTATTTGCAGAGGCATGTCTTCAAGAATTAATGAAGTCTCAAAATAAATCTTCTAAAGCTTGGATTTTTAACGCTCTGAATTCTTTAATTAAAAACAATCTAATCGTAAAATCTAAAAAATCTAATTTGAATTTGTATTCTTTGAATTTAAACAATTCTTTAAGTTATAAATCTTTAAATTTCTTAAAAACCGGAAACTTTCCGGAAATTGGAACGGTGAATATATTAATTAGAACGATTCCTTTTACAAACTATTGTTTAATTGTATTCGGAAGTTGTGCTAAGCATAAACAAAAAAAGGATTCCGATTTAGATGTTTGTTTAATTACTGAAACTAAGGAAGATTATAAAAAAATAAAACCTTATGTTGAGGAATTGAAACTGGAGATTAATTTGGATGTAAATTACGTTACCAAAAAAGAATTTGTTGAGATGTTAACAAATGAAGAAGAAAATTTGGGAAAACAGATTGAAAAAAATGAAAAATTAATATTTTTCAATGAAGACATTTATTATCAAATGTTAATTGAGGCACATAAACATGGTTACAAATAACATTCCTTCAAAATATAAAAACATCCAACTTTGGGACAAAGGTAAACACGGCTTAGTTTACAAAGCCCAATACAAAAC
>JAQUYS010000017.1 GCA_028691765.1 Candidatus Nanoarchaeia archaeon
CTTTAGATGACATTAACAACATTGGTGAATAAGTAGCTGAATCAATGGATGAAAATGCAAACGTTATCTGGGGTGCAAGAGTTTCAGATGATATGAAAGGAAAATTAACAGTTATGACAATCATAACAGGCGTTAAATCTCCTTGGGTTATTGGTCCTCAAAATGCTAAGCAAAGAGAAGGAGCAAGACAACAATTGTCTAATGACTTAGGAATTGAAGTTTTAAGATAAACTTCACTTTTTTATTTTGGCATATGTGTTGACTTTTAGTCACACACTTATTCTATGCCTTCACTTGTCCCCCCCAATAAGAGTGAAGGCATATTTTTTCTTCTTTAAAAACGTTATAATTATAAATAAATAAGGTTAAAACAATACAATGTCGAATTACTTTGAAGAGATGGACAAATTTTTAGCACCAAATGAACAAAATAAATCCATTAATCCAAATGCAGAAGACAAATTGCTTTCTAAACCAATTATTCCTATAAGTCGATTAGGAGCAACCTTTGGAGAACTTCAACCAGGAGGCGGACAACAAGCAATTCTTCGAAATATGATTGCCTCAATTAGAAAAGGTAGTGGTACATTACAATTAGCATTAATGACTAGCCACGTAGGTGGAATGATGACAGGAATATCTTCCGTAACAAAAGAACAAAGACAAGCAATAAAAGAAGTAATACAAGTTAGTGGATTAAAATGGCAAGGTTTAGAATTATCTCCACATCATATGCAAAATGTGACTGGATTTGATCATGAGCAAGGAGGTTTTAGCGAAAGAAAACGTCAAGAACACCTTAAAGCAATAAAAGAAGCAATTGATTTTAATACAGAAATTGGTGCAGGAGGAGGAGTGGACATATTTTCACAAGAATATCAAAGAGATATTACAACTGCAGATTTCAATCAAAAAGATAAAACAAAATTTATCGATTTTACAGGTTATGATGAAAATAAAGATGGACATAAATATCTTGTAGACAAAAGAACAGGAAAAATTATGCCTATAAGTACAGGTTCCCTAGGTGGAAGTCAAGGTTCATTTTCAGTTCCTATATGGGAAAAAGCTAAAGAAAATACGGTAGGTCCAAACGGCGTTCCAATACAAAAAGGAGATTATATTGATTCACAAGGAAATAAATTAGATCCGAAAGATACGGAAAAATTTATTCGTGATAGAGTTCCATTGTGGAATGAAGAAAAAGGAACTATAGAAACCAAAAAAGTAGATTGGCCTGAATTTAAAAAATTTGCAGACCAAAGAAACAAAGAATCAGGTTTAAACTTAACCCCTGAAGAATGGGCAGTTCGTATGCAGTTAGAAAACCAATATGCTCAGCACAAAGCACAAATTGGTTATCATACAACTAATTATGAAAAAGAATTACGGCAATTAAGAAACATAGATAAAATCTTTGAAAGAAAATTGAATGAATTAAAACAAGAAAAACAAAACGAAGCTAAACAAAGTTTAGATTATTTAGAAAAATTAAAAGATCAAGAACTTTCAAAAATAAAAGATGAAGCTCAAAAAAAAGAAATAGAAGAACAATTTAAAAAAAATCAATCTCAAATTGAAGAAAGGTTCAAAAAAGAAGTCGAATTTTTACCACAGCAAATTCAAGAAGAAAAGAAATATGAAATTCTTGCTCTAAAAAGACATATAAATCACGCACAAGATTCTGCCTCACAATCAGAAGCCCAGGCACAAAACATTTGGGACACAATGCAAAACATAGAACGTGTGGAAAAATTCGGAAAAGAAAAAGTTTCAAAATCCTATGCTGAATTAGGAATATATGCAATGGAACAAACAGAAAAAAAGAAACCTCTTACTCCAATTCACGTTGGACCAGAATTAGGATTCCCAACAGCATACGGTGGTCATCCCAAAGAATTTATAGAATTAATTCAAAATGCTCGTAAAGAAATGGTTCAACAAATGAAAAATGACCCTAGATATCGTTCAAAATTCACAGATAAACAAATGGAAGAAAAAGCAAAAGAACACATAGCAGGAGAATTTGATACTGCTCACCTAAATATGTGGTATAATCACTTTCCAAAAGAAAATCCAAACGAATCTGAAGAAAATAAACTTAAACGATTCAATAAATGGTATCTTCAACAAGTAGAGGATATGGCCAAAGCACAAGTTATTGGTGGAGTTCAAGTTGTAGATACACTTACAGGAGATCACAGACATCTTCCAGCAGGCCAGGGAGTATTCCCGATAGCAGAGGCTATAAAAGTTTTAGAAAAGAACGGTTACAAAGGACAGTACGCTTCTGAAGGACACGAAGAAGAAATAAATGATCCAGGAAGTACTCAATACTCTTTATGGAATTTAACGGGTGCAAGCATAGGTAATTCATATCATTTTGGAAATGGAGGAGGAGGTAATGCATTTAGCAACATATATGGTGGAATAAATGGAGCTGCGGGATACAGAATGCCTCCAGGATATGTTTTTGGCGCTTATTCGCCTTCAGAACAGTTTAAACTTTGGTCCGAAGTACCGCTGGAATGATTGAAAGCGGAATGCAGGTAGCGGAATGCAGGTAGCGGAATGCAGGTAGCGGAATGCAGAAGACCGTAAGCAGATGCAGAAGACAGTTTTCTGAAAGCAGAACTTCGAAAGTCGTTGCAAGTTTCAGACAACATATCATAATATTTATAAATAAACGATTCCAACAATAATCAAAAAGGGTGTGACATGGAATTTTCTCTAAAAGAACGAAAGTCAGAAATAAAACATTATTATGATGATGAAGACTATAAATTAGTTCAAGAATTCTCCACAAAATTAAAAAAAGAATTAGATGAACTTTTGAAAGGAGTAATTTTTTTTGGAAGCGCAGTTAGAGGAGATGCAGTTAAAAATTCAGATATTGACATTATGCTTCTAATAAACGATTTAAAATATGTTTTCTCAGATGAAGTTGTAGAATCTCTAAGAGTTATTATTGAAAACACAGCGGCATCAATATCTTCAAAATTTCATATTACAACAATGCACATAAGCAAATTCTGGGAACACGTTAGATTGGCTGACCCAATAATAATAAACGTTTTAAGAGATGGAGTTGCAGTTTATGATGAAGGATTTTTCCAACCAGCACAATTCTTACTTGAAACAGGACAAATTCGTCCAACAAAAGAAGCAGTTTGGTCATATTATCTTAGAGCCCCGAAAACAATTAAAGGAGCAGAAAAAAAATTACTTTCAATAATGGTTGATCTTTATTGGGCAGTAATGGATGCATCACATTCAATATTGATGCACATAGATATAGTTCCACCTGCACCACATCACGTTGCCGATTTAGTTGAAAAATATTATGTTAACACATCTTTACTCGAAAAAAAATATCTTAAAACATTAAGAAAATTGTATGATTTGGCAAAAGACATTGGTCATGAAACTCTTCTAGGAACTTCTGGAGAAGAAATTGATAAATTATTTTTTGAAGCGGAAGATTTCGTTAAAAGAGCAAAATTAATTTTACAAATGGATAAAGAAATTCTACTCAGAAATATTTAATTTAGTTTTTAAGTATTCAAATAATACTTCGTGATTTTTTAAAATAATGTCTGCTTCACAAAGATCTTTTTTATGTAACGTTGTTTCTAAACCGATGACAAATAAACCTGCATCTTTAGCACTTTTTATTCCTAAAGGAGCATTTTCTATAACGATGGCTTCATCATTTTTAATTTTTAATTTTTTAATTGCTTTTTGATAAGGTTCTGGATTTGGTTTACCGTGCTTAACATCATCAGAACTAATTACAACATCAAACAATTCATTAAACATTTCTTTAGAAACTTTATTTGCTATAATTCTTTCAGTACCAGTAACCATAGCTACTTTAAACTTTTTTAATTTTAAAAAATAAATAAATTTTATAATTCCTTTATAGGGTTTTAATTTAAATTTTTGAGTTAAATAAGTTTTTCTTTCTTCAGAAATTGTTTTCCAATCGGATTTGCTCATTTCAATTCCTTTTTCTTTAGAAAGAATATTTATGGTGTCAACAAAAGAACGACCTTCATTCAAATATATTTCTTTAGAATGTACATTTATTCCGACTTTTTTAAATGTTTCAATCCAGGATTCAACATGATATTTCATACTATCTATAAGAACTCCATCCATGTCAAAAATTATTGCTTTCACAATACAAAAATATAAATTAACTCTTTTTAAATCTATTTATGTTTATAGAATCTAGCCCTGTTTAATTCATAATTATAATTCCCGTAAATATCTTTAATCTTAGAACGTTTGAATCCAAGTTTTTCAGCGATTTTCTGAGAAGGAACATTTTGAGGTTTTATTTTTGCAAGAACATACTCCATTTCAGTTTCAGAAAAAAACTTTAAAATCCCTTTTTGTACACTTGTTTGTCCAACTTTTTTATTTCTATATTCTTGATCAATAATGTAGCCTATTTCACACCCTTTTCCTAGAAATTCTTTTAAACTATCAAACATAATTATTCCAGCGAAATCATCCCCATAAGTTACACAATAATTTATTGAAGACTTTTTTAATTTACTTGTTTTTAATGAATGTATCCAATTATAGAAAAAATCAGTGTGATTAGTCCATGAAGTGTCGTTAAAAAAAGAAAAATCATTGTTAGCGACAAACCATTCAAGGTCATCTAAATCTGAAATTTTAAATTCTCTAACCCCTATTAAATCAGTCATGCAATATCATCGCTTTAAAATATTAAAAATAAAAAAATTATTTGTTAATTATTTTTTCAGAGTAACCACATTTACCACAAGTCTTTCTATCTTTGTGTGTAGCCATGAACACTCCAGGACCGCATTTTGGACAGAATCTATTTTTTCTTTCCAATTTATCTCCCTTAAGTTCATATGATTTGTAAATGTTATATGGTTTACTTACTTTTTTTTGTGCTGCTGCTGGTTTTTTCTTTTCTGCCATGTTAATCACCTATTAATTAGCTTCCTCTTTTTTAGGTTCGTGACCTTCATGTTTTTCAACTAAATTTTTTCTTTCAATTTTATTCATGACATCTTCAGAATCATATATCAAAGCTGAAACAACTGCTTTAGAATTTCCAAATTGCGTTTTAATTGTTTTAATCATAGTTAATTTTTCATTTCCTTTAAGTTCTTTAGCTACAGCTTTTTGAATTTCTTTTCTACTAGGTGTTGCTTTATCAAAAATAATATTTGCAACTATTTCTGTTCTTGAAAGAACAGGATTTTCTTTTTTATTAGTTATAGTTATATTCATATTAAACCCTCATCTAACTTTTATTGCATATTCACCTTTAACTTCGACACCCATTCTTTTACCTATTTCAGATTTGTTTGCGTCTAAAATAAATGCATGACCTTGGAACGTCGTTGAAAATGATGCCTTTTTGCAAAGTGGACATATTTCCCCTTCTACAAAACATTTGCAAGTTCTACATACTTTTTTTTTCATTTTGTTTCACCTATAAGTCCTAATAGAAATAGTATTTATTTCACAAGGACCCTCTTCTGGAATTTTCCATCAGGTAAATGTTAGAAATTAGAATAAATTGAGTCTTTATAAAGCTTTTTGATAAAAAGATGAAAAACATATAAATGAATTTGGATTTTAGAATTTCTTCATGACATCAAATATAACTTTATACCCCTGTGAACGATTATTTGATCAAAATTTAGAGGCAACCATAATTTCATTTATTCCTAAACGAATTTTTTCTTCAGGAGATGCATTTTACGCAAAATTACGTTTCCCTACATTGATTGATGAAATAAAAGAAAATAAAATTTTTTTACCAGGAGAGTTTAAAGTAGTAAAAACTAAACAAACAAACATTTACTTAGCATATGTTAGTTCTCCTATTTTTAATGAATATGCTGATGAGTATAAATTTGATGGCACAACATACACATTAGAAATATGTTTAAAAAAAATAAAATCTGATTTAATTAGTAAAAATATAAAAAATATAGGTTTCTCCACAATGGACGCTTATGATCCACGATTTCAACTTTCAAAAAGCTCTAAATTTACAAATGAACTAAACTTCGAAGAAGTAATGCAAATAATGAGGGACATATTCAACGATTTTGACGGGAAAATAGGAATTTATAGAACACAATAATTTTATATACTTCTTAATAAAAACATTATTTACGATGGATGAACAAGAACTTCAAGACTTTAAAAAAGCAGGTCAAATTGCTGCGCAGGTTAGAGAATATGGTAAATCTTTAATTGTGGAAGGAGCAAAAGTAGTTGACATTCTAGATAAAATTGAAGAAAAGATAATCCAGTTAGGCGGAGGCATAGCATTCCCTGCACAAATTTCAATAAATCAAATCGCCGCACATTATTGTAGCACAGAAAATGATGAAACCATTATAAAAAAACAAGATGTAGTTAAACTAGATGTAGGCGCTCATGTAAACGGATTTATTGGAGACACTGCATTAACAGTTAATCTAGATGGAAAATATAAAGATTTGTTGGATGCTAGCGAATCTGCTTTAAATGAGGCATTAAAAAAAATAAAACCAGGAGTTTGTGTTGGAGAAATAGGAAAAATAATACAAGAAACTATTTCAAAAAAAGGATTTCAGCCAGTAAAAAATCTTTCAGGACATGGTTTAGGAAAATTTCAAATACACACATCACCAACCATGCCAAATATAGAATTAAAATTATCCTCTAAATTAAAAGAAGGAATGACTGTTGCAATAGAACCCTTTGCAACAAATGGACAAGGCAAAATACAAGAAGGAGGAATGGCTACAGTTTTCTCTCAAATAAATGAAAAACCAATTCGTAGCCCCATGACGAGAGAAGTTTTCCAAAAAATAAAATCTTATAATGGTTTACCTTTCACAACAAGATGGCTAACCAAAGAATTCGGAGAAGGTAAAACTAGATTTGCTTTAAATGAATTATTAAAAGTTGGAAACATTTATGGTCATGCTCCTTTAGTTGAAGTAAAAAAAGGAATTGTTTCCCAACATGAACATTCTTTGATTGTGACTAAAGATGGTTGTATAATTACAACCAAATTAAATTAATAATTATTTAATATCTTTAAATTTATAAACTAAACCGCATTTTGCTTTTTTTAACATGCATAAACAACTCACAACAATTTTATTGTTATTAAGTTCATCAATTAATGCCAATTTTAATACAGACTATACTGAAAGAATAAATTCTAAGTCCAATTTAGAAAATTTATTGCCCCAAGAATCTCAAATCAACATAACTCAAGAAAATTCTGAATTTAAAGAAAAATACCAAATTTATTTTATAAATTGTGTTAAAAAAACTTATTGGAACGAACAAGAAGCAATAGAAACATTAGATGCTTTTAAACCAGGAGTTGCAATAATAACTGAAACGTTAAATGATAAAAGACTTTTTATTGATGGTTTTGGAAAAGGAACTTATGACGGTATAATTGATGTATATTCTGAAAGAAACATGGTTTTAGAAGCAGATGGCTTAGAAAGAGACTATAAAGATTATTTTGGAGAAGGTTTATCTAATACAGAAAATTATTTTTTAGAAGATTTAAAATCATTTCAAAAACATGTATTTAAATTGTTAAAATCTAAAACAGAAGCAAAAACTATTTTTTCTCAAGAGAATGATGAAGATTTAGAAGAACAAGAATATTTATTGAAAATGAATAATTATTTAATTTTAGTATCTCCAAATACAATGACTATTAATTATAAAGATAATGCGACGTATATAAATTATAATCCTATCGAAATTTTAGAAATACATAAAGAAATATATTCTGCAGTTAAACAAATTTACAAAGAATCCAATTAATCTTTAAATTTATAAACAACAAACTTCTTCTCAGTAACAATGGCAGATTATTCCCAACAAATAAAAGAATTAGAAGAACAAATTACTAAAACTAAATACAATAAAAAAACAGAATTTGCTATTGGCAAATATAAAGCAAAATTAGCTCAATTAAAAATAAAACAAGAAGAACGAAGAGGAATTGGCTCAGGTGGGGGAACTGGAACTGGTTGGGAAGTAAAACGATCAGGAGATGGAACAGTAATTCTTTTAGGATTCCCTTCAGCAGGTAAATCCACTTTATTGAATGCATTAACCGGTGCAGAATCTCAAGTTGCAGCATATGCTTTCACAACATTGACTTGTATTCCCGGAATGATGGAATACAAACATGCAAAAATCCAAATTTTAGACGTACCAGGTATAGTTCAGGGTGCTGCTTCCGGTAAGGGCCGGGGTAAAGAAGTTCTTGCCTCCATGAGAAGTGCGGATTTTTGTTTAATTTTATTAGATGCAACAAGACCAAGAGAATATGATGTAATTGTAAAAGAAATTTATGATACGCACATAAGATTAAACCAGAAAAAACCAGATGTAAAAATAACTAAAACTGGAAAAGATGGAATACGATTTGGAGCAACAGTTCCATTAACACACATGAATGATGAAATTGCAACGTCCATATTAAAAGAATTTAGAATTAATAATGCTGAAGTTGTTTTAAGAGAAGACATCACGGTTGATCAATTCATCGATTGCATAGAAGGAAATAAAAAATACATGCCTGCGATTACAGTTGTAAACAAAATGGATTTAGTTTCAGAAGAAGAATTAGAAAAAATTATGAAAAAATATCATGGAGATATTGCAATAAGCGCAAAAAACAACATTGGTATGGAAGAATTAAAAGAAATAATTTATACGAAATTAGATTTAATAAACATATTTCTAAAAGAACCAACTAAACCAGCAGATATGGATGTGCCTTTAATTATGTTTAAAGATTGCACTATAAAAAATGTCTGTGATAAATTACATAAAGACTTTGCTAGAAAATTTAAGTTTGCAAGAGTTTGGGGAACTAGTGCAAAATTTGGTGGACAAAAAGTAATGATGAAACACATACTCTCCGACGGAGATATTTTAGAAGTTCATTTAAAATAAAGGTTTACTTTCATGATGTTTTTTCAACTTTTCTTTCAAAACAACAATGTTTTGAACATATGCTCCAGAATGAGATTCAGAAATATAAAAATTATACACGCGACCATTTTCATATGTGGGGTCAGGCACTAGAAGTTGTACGAACCCATAATCTAAAAATTGTCGTCTTAATCTTCCTTCAACATATTTACATTCAGAACAACCTTCCTCAGAATAAGTAAGTCCGACAAAACTTCCGATGTCAATTGATTTAATCAAGGTTTCTATTGAATTTTCTTCTTCAATCACTTTAATAAAAACAGAAAGCCTTTTTTATTTATAAAATTTTTTAAAATTACTCATTAAGTCCTGAATAATTTGTTAAAGCTTCAAATAATATGGAATCACAACACGAATTATCTTTATTTATTTCAAATTTATCTAATAAATATGCATTTTTATACAAGTCCTTTAATGTAGTGCATTTAACATGTTTATTTCCCACCCTTAAAACTAAGAAAGGTAAAGTTTCATGAATGTGAATAATTATTCCTTCTAAATCAATTTCATTTGAATTAGGTTTATAGGTTATTAATTCATCACCTACTTCAACTTCGTTTCTTAATTTTTCAAAACGAGAATAATCTGCAGAATTATCTGTTGTCAAACCATTATAGTTTTCAACCATGTTTTTTCAAAAGATAACTTAGATATAAAGTTATCTTCTCATTTAAAAACCATCAAATTTAAAAATAAACATCTTTTCTCTAGAAATGTGAAAAAGCAAAATCATTTAAATTGTTGTTGTTAATCTCTTTCTCATAGGTATATGCACGCGTGGCCAAGTGGTCTAAGGCATTCGGCTGCAACCCGAAGATCCCCAGTTCAAATCTGGGCGCGTGCTCTTTCAGATTTCCGAAAACAGACAACGGCAAAGATTTGAACTGGGTCACAAACGTAACAAAGTGAAGTGACTCAACCCATGAAAAAAGTTGCAATGAAATTGCAACCCACGAAAAGCGAAACTTTGACTTGGTGGGCGCGTGCGGAATCAGAATGCTGGTGCCGGAACACAGGAGACCGATATTATGGTACTAAAATTATACAATTCATTAACAAAAAAGAAAGAAGACTTCAAATCAATTCAACCTAATCTAGTTAGAATGTACAATTGTGGACCAACAGTCTATTCTTATGCCCACATAGGCAATTTTAGAGCATACATTTTTGCAGATCTATTAAGACGTTACCTAGAATTCAAAGGATACCAAGTAAAACAAGTTATGAATATAACGGATGTTGGACATTTAACTGGCGATTCTGATGAAGGAGAAGATAAATTAGAAAAAGCTTCAAAATTAGAAAAAAAGTCCCCTCAAGAGATTGCACAATTTTATACGGATGCATTTTTAAAAGATTCTCAAACTTTAAACATTCAAGAACCATTTGCTCGTCCAAAAGCGACAGAATATATGCAAGAAATGATACAGTTAATACAAGTTCTTCAAGAAAAAGGTTATGCATATGAATCAAATAATAACGTTTATTTTAACATAGAAAAATTTCCTGAGTACGGAAAATTGTCAGGAAATAATTTGGAAAATTTAAATAAAAATAGAGTGGAAAAAGATCCTAACAAAAGAAATCAAGCCGATTTTGTTTTATGGTTTGCAAATTCAAAATATAAAAATCATTTACAAAAGTGGGATTCTCCATGGGGAATTGGTTATCCTGGATGGCATGCAGAATGTTCTGTTATGGCTGCAAAATTATTAAGTGATGCATTCAAAAACAACAAATTCAAACCGGAATTATTTGAAACTATAGATATACACACAGGTGGAATTGATAATAAATTTCCTCATCATGAATGTGAACTTGCACAAACCGAATCTGCAACAGGAAAACCTTTTGCAAACTTTTGGTTACATAATGCCCATCTACATTTGAAAGATGGAAAAATGTCTAAATCTGAAGGAAAAATAATAACGGTATCTGATTTAATTAAAGAAGGTTATTCATCAAATGCAATAAGATACACATTATTATCTACACATTATAGACAATCGTTAGTTTTCGATAAAACTGTTTTAGAAGCATCTCAAAAATCAATAGATAGAATCAAAGAAACATTACAAAAACTAGAGTCCATGAGAGAACAAAAAGAGTACAATGAAAATTTAGCATCAAAAATAAATGCAATGCTTTTAGAATTTGAAAAAAGTATGGATGATGACCTAAACATAAGTGGTGCATTAGGTACTGTTTTTGAAGCAATAAAAGAAATAAATAAAACTTTAGACTTAATAGGACAAGAACAATCCCAAGAAATATTAAATTCATTTAACAACTTAAATAAAGTTTTAGGACTTTCACTTAACCAATCTCAAGAAATTCCTCAAGAAATTTATTTACTTCTAGAAAAACGAAAAGAAGCCAGAGAAAATAAAGATTGGAAAACAAGTGATTTAATTCGTGATGAACTAAAAGCCAAAGGATATGAAGTAAAAGACAATAAAGAAGGTCAAACTATCCAAAGTATTAGTTAAATTTAAATAAAAGTCCATCCAAAATATATTAACGTGAGACAAAAAGGACAATCTTCAGTTGAATATTTATTTGTAGTTGCATTAGCTTTGATGATCATTGTTCCTGGTTCTATGATTTTTTATTCTTATTCAAACAATTCTAAAGATGCTTTAGTTCATTCACAAGTGTTCAAAGTAGGAAATACCCTTGTAGATACGGCTTTAAAATTATATTCTATAGGGGATGGTTCATGGGAAACCATAGAATTATCCTTGCCAGAACAAATTGATTCAATTTATGTATATAACACAACTGCCTACTCTGAATTAGTCATAACTTATGGTAAAGAAGCTCTTTCAGACGGAGTATTTTTTTCTGAAGTTCAACTTTGTAATGAAACTTCTTGTAATTGTACTAATGGATGTGTAATTGAGTTATACGAAGGCATAAATAACGTCAGAGTGTTATCAGAAGAAGGTAAAGTTTATATTAGGGTAGTAGGATGAAAAGAAAATCTCAAAGTGCATTAGAATTTGTATTGTTGATTTCATTTATGATGTTTGTTTTTGCAGGATTTTTTGTTGCAATACAATCTAAAATAGTTGATACCACTGCTAAAAATGACCGACAATATCTTTCTGAAGTTAATTCAATAATATTAAATGAAGTCGCATTAGCGTCAAGATCTTTACCTGATTATAGCAGAATGTTTAAAGTTCCAACACACATAAATGGAAAAGCATATTTTCTAAATATCTCATCAGATGGATCAGAAATATTGAGTAGTTACGACAAATATGAACAAGTTAATTTTTTACAAAGAAGTGTTGTGGGTCCAATTTTTCAAGGAGAAAACGAAATTCATAAATTAGATGGAATCGTAAGTTTAGGGTCGATAGAATATTATAATGAATCGTTTGCCGGAGTATTTCTAAACGTCAATCCTGAATGGTGTTACTTTTATGAGCACACTTTTTTTTCAGGAGAAAATTCTTGTCATCTTTTTGAAGATTACTATTTAGAATTATGCCAGAACATATTTGGATTATGCCTTGAAACTATACCTCCCTTAGTTCCTGATGAACCAGAATTGGACTAACTCCACTTACTTCTACTAAAATTTATATATTAGTTTAATTCTTAATTTGTTTATGCGGATAACGAAAGTAACAATTATAAGAAAAACCTCTCCTTTAAATCAAAATATAAATGATTTACTTTTACGTTTTGGCGAGAGTTTAGGTTTATTTAGTTCTCGTGATAAAGATAAAAGTTGTTATAGAATATTCATTGTTTTACTTAAGGCTTTAAAATTGAATATAGAATTAACTAGTGATGAATTAGCAGATAAAACCAAATTAACTCGGGGAACGATAATACATCATTTAAATCATTTAATTGAAGCAGGAATAGTAACAAGTGAACGAGGAAAATATTTTCTCAATGTAAGGAATCTTGAAGATTTAGTTTCCCAAATGAGAGATAATGTTAATGCAGTTTTTGACGACATACAAGTTCTAGCCCAGAAAATAGATGATGTTCTAGAATTAAATTAATTTTTTTAAATGGTTTTAAATAGAAAACAATATAAATGTCCATTTCCAACAATACTTCATGGATGATCCTCTTCACACATTTGTTTCTACAAAACACTTAATTGCATATTTTAGTATGGAAATAGCTTTAACTCCAAAAATACCTAATTACAGTGGAGGATTAGGAGTTCTAGCAGGAGATACATTAAAATCTTTTGCAGATTTGAATTTAGACGTTGTAGGCATAACATTATTAAGTGAAAAAGGTTATTTCAATCAAAAACTGGATGAATCTAATTATCAACATGAAAATGAAGTTCAATGGAATAAAGAAGAATTTTTAAAGAAATTAGATGTTACAGTTCAAGTACAAATTGGTTCTAGAAATGTAGATGTGTCCGCTTGGGAATACACACTAATAGGTCATCGTGGAAAACCCTTAAAAATTTATTTTCTAGACACAAATCTTTCACAAAATTCAGACAAAGACAAATTATTGACTAGCTACCTTTACGGCGGCGATATGGATTACAGATTAGAACAAGAAATAATTTTAGGAATAGGTGGAATTAGAATTTTAAGAGCATTAAATATCGCTCCAAAAAAATACCATATGAATGAAGGGCATGCTGCCTTTTTAACTCTTGAATTGCTAAGAGAAACAACACCATTGCTTCCTGTATTTGAAGAACGATTTAATTTAGTTAAAGATTTATGCACATTTACAACACACACTCCGGTGCCTGCAGGACACGATGCATTTGAAGAACAAAAAGTTAGACTGGCATTAGGAGATTTATTTCCAAATGAATCTCGTGATAAAATTTGCTTAACAGGAAAATTTAGTATGACTGCTTTAGCATTAGAATTTTCATCTTATAAAAATGCAGTTGCAAGAAAACACAAACAAGTTTCTCAAAAAATGTTTCCAGACCAAACAATTGATCACATTACTAATGGAGTGCATTCTATGACTTGGACACATCCTTTAATAGCGGAATTATTTGATAAATATACGTTAAATTGGAGGTCAAATCCTTTAGAATTAAGAATGGCATATAAAATTCCAATAACAGAATTAAGAAGCAAACATGATGAATGTAAAAAAGAACTTTTTCAATACGTGGAAGAAAAAACAAAAATAAAATTAGATCCAGAAGTTTTCACAATAGGATTTGCAAGACGTTCAACAACATATAAAAGACCAGAGTTAGTATTTAGAGATTTTGAAAGATTAAAACATATTGCAAACTCAAAAAAAGGAATACAAATAATTTTTGCAGGTAAAGCACATCCAAGAGATACAGAGGGTAAAAAAATAATTCAAAGAATTGTTGGTCTAACAAATTATTCAACCGATAAATTAAAAATAATATTTCTAGAAAATTATGATATGGATATTGCAAAAAAAATAATCTCAGGGGTTGACTTATGGTTAAATACTCCGAAAAGACCTTTAGAAGCATCAGGTACAAGCGGTATGAAAGCAGCACATAATGGAGTTCCATCGTTATCCATTTTAGATGGTTGGTGGGTGGAGGGTTGCATAGAAAATATAACTGGTTGGGCAATAGGAGAAGAGTTTGTAGATGGAGACGATAATTATATAGATCATCAAGATGCACAAAAACTTTACGACAAACTAGAACAAAAAATATTGCCATTGTATTATGAAGATAATGATGAATACACAATCGTAATGAGAAATTCAATTGCAATAAATGCAGCATACTTCAATACTCACAGAATGGCGTATCAATACATATTGAGAGCATACGTTAGAAATCATACTTTAAATAATTAAATTAAATAACAAAAAAGCAAAATAATAAACATAAAAATAATCAAAATACATATTTTAATTCATGAGGAAAATAAAATGAACATAAAAAAAATTCACGCAATTCAAGTTTTGGATTCAAGGGGCAATCCAACAATAGAAGTTCAATTAAATACAGAAAAAAATCAAGTTAACGCAATTGTACCAAGCGGTGCTTCAACAGGAGATTATGAAGCATTAGAATTACGAGACAATAAAAAAGAATATGGTGGAAAATCAGTAAACAAAGCAATACAAAACGTAAATAAAATTATTGCACCATTACTAAAAAACAAATCGGTAATGGATCAAGAAAAGCTAGATGTAATTTTAATTCAAAAAGATAATACTTCAAACAAATCAAATCTTGGAGCAAATGCAATGTTGGCAGTTAGTATGGCAACAACAAGAGCAGCCGCAAAAGAAAATAAACTTCCATTATACAAATATATTTCTCAAAAAACAAAATCAAAAATTTCTCTTCCCCTCCCTTTTGCAAATGTTATTAATGGAGGAGTTCATGCAGGAAACGATTTAGAATTTCAAGAATTCATGATTGTGCCCACAGGAGCAAAATCGTTTTCACAAGCAACACAAATGATTTCAGAAACATACCACGTATTAAAAGAAATAATCAAAAATAAATATGGAAAAAATGCAGTTAACGTTGGAGATGAAGGAGGATTTGCACCACCAATATCTAAACCAGAAGAAGCATTAAACCTCATAGTTGAAGCAATAAAAAAAGCAAAATATCAAAATAAAATAAAAATTGCAATGGATCCTGCAGCAAGTGAATTTTACGATAAAAAAATAAAAACATATACAAAAAATAAGTGGACTTCAAAACAATTAGAAAACATTTACATTAAATTAATTCAAAAATATCCTATAATTTCATTAGAAGATCCATTTGATCAAGACGATTTTAATGCATGGAAAAGTATAACTAATAATAAAGAAATAAAACAAAATAAAATTCAAATAGTGGGAGATGATTTAACTGTTTCAAATCCAGTAAGAGTACAATTAGCAATAGAGAACAAATTATGTAACGCATTATTATTAAAAATAAATCAAATTGGAACAATAACCGAAGCATTACTTTCTGCAGAAATTGCGATGGATGCTGGATGGAATGTTATGGTTTCACATAGAAGTGGAGAAACAGAAGATTCATTTATATCTGATTTTGCAACAGGAATTGGTTGTGGTCAAATAAAACTTGGTGCACCATGTCGAGGAGAAAGAACTGCGAAATACAATCAATTATTAAGAATTGAAGATGAATTAGGAAAATCCTCTAAGTTTTTTAAATTCAAGAATTAATTTAAATTTATTTTCTATAAATTTTTCTTTTATTCAAAATTTTAGTTAATTTTATCTCTTTTTAACCTAAAGATTTATAAATAAAATTCGTCTCCCAATGATTCTGTGTATTAAAGGGGAAAAATTCACAGAAACTAAAGCTTAATTGCTTAATCACCACCGTTCTGAGTTTACTCAAATTAAAGTGCATTAAATCCTTTTTGAATTTAATGAATAAGATATGAGAATCTACTCAAGTTATAAAACTGCATTTCGTTTGCTGTACAAGCCTTGAAATGTAAAGATTTATAAATAAAACAAATTTCCTCGAATTTCGCTGCGATATTAAGAAAATATCGGTTAAACAGCAATCACCACCATTTACCGGGGAGCGTTAATTTTGTTAACAAAACCTCTTGTAACTATGCAATTCAAAATCATACACAACTTAATAGGTTGAGTATATAGATAGGTAATGAGTAAATAAAAAATTTACTTGTGAATTTCTTAAAGTTTCATAATATTTGTGAAATTTTTACAAACTACGCGATAAAGACGTACAGCCAATACAGGATTTTAAAATTAGTACCCGTTGATCCTGCGGGAGGTTGCGGCTATTAGGATTCGACTAAGCCATGCAAGTCAGATAGCAATATCGGCAACATGCTCAGTAACACGTCGCTAACATGCCCTTTGGTCAAGGATAACTTCGGGAAACTGAAGGTAAAACTTGATAGGAGAATATGCCTGGAATGGTTTTTCTCTGAAACTCGTGCCAAAGGATTGGGCGGCGGTCGATTAGGTAGATGGTGGTGTAATGGACCACCATGCCGACGATCGATACGGGCCTTGAGAGAGGTAGCCCGGAGAGGGACACTGAGATACTGGTCCCAGCCCTACGGGGTGCAGCAGGCGCGAAACCTTTACAATGCACGAAAGTGTGATAAGGGGATCCTAAGTGCTCATGCTTCGGCATGGGCTTTTTTCAAGAGTAAATATCTTGGAGAATAAGTGGTGGGTAAGACTGGTGCCAGCCGCCGCGGTAACACCAGCGCCACAAGTGGCAACCGCGTTTATTGGGCCTAAAGCGTCCGTAGCCGGTTGAATAAATCTTTTGTGAAATCGTCAGGCTTAACTTGACGGCAGGCAGAAGACACTATTCAACTCGAGACCGGGAGGGGTCAAAGGTATTCCTGAGGGAGCGGTAAAATGTGATAATCTCAGGAGGATCACCTATGGCGAAGGCATTTGACCAGAACGGTTCTGACGGTGAGGGACGAAGGCTGGGGGAGCGATCCGGATTAGATACCCGAGTAGTCCCAGCAGTAAACTCTGTGAGCAAGATGTTGCATATCCTTGAGGATGTGCAGTGTCGAAACGAAGGTGTTAAGCTCACCGCCTGGGAAGTACGGTCGCAAGACTGAAACTTTAAGGAATTGGCGGGGGAGCACCACAAGGGGTGCGGCGTGCGGTTTAATCTAACTCAACGCAGAGAACCTTACTAGAAGCGACGGCAGGAAGAAGGCCTGGCTGAAGACCATGCTTGACGAGCCGAGAGGTAGTGCATGGCCGCCGTCAGCTCGTGCTGTAAAGTGTCCAGTTAAGTCTGGCAACGAGCGAGACCTATACCCTCTATTGCTAACGGCAACATGTTGGACCGAGCACTTTGAGGGGACTGCCTTGGAAACAAGGAGGAAGGTGTAGGCAACGGTAGGTCTGTATGCTCCGAATCTTCTAGGCTACACGCGCGCAACAATGGTAGTGACAATGGGTCGCAACTCCGAAAGGAGAAGCTAATCCTCCAAACATTACCCCAGTTCGGATCGTGGGTTGTAACTCACCCACGTGACGCCGGAATCCCTAGTAATCAGACGTCATCATCGTCTGGTGAATATGTCCCTGCTCCTTGCACACACCGCCCGTCAAACCAACCGAGCAGGATTTTGGTAAAAT
>JAQUYS010000018.1 GCA_028691765.1 Candidatus Nanoarchaeia archaeon
AAGATGATTTACTTCGAGGAATTATGCGTTTAGGTAATAAACGAAGAATGATAACAAGTGAGTTAGTATCCATATTTAACCATTCAAAAATATTTAAAGACGCTTTTCCAGATTATTTTTTCATACCTGTGCAATATGTTGATTATCGTAATGAATTAAAAAAAATAAGAAGTAAAAACGAATCATTGTTTTTAAATTTAGGTTTTAAATTAAACAAGACCTCTTCTTTTTTTTCAAATATATTTCCTGAAAATTTCAAATTATATGGTGAAAATATAGACGACTTTGAATTAAGCTTTTTATTTCGTCATAAAGGAAAGAATTTTATTTATGTAAATATTATGGATGATTATCCTTACTATGATACAGGTTTAGTTTATAAAAAAGATGAAAATATTCATAATTTTAAAGTTTCAAAATTGACATTTTTTCGAGAACCATTTTACAGACACATAACTGGAGGATATCCTAAGGTGGAAAATTTATTTGGTGGAACAAATTATGGATTTGATAAACCTCTTAACATTTCATTATTTGATTGGGCTTCAAATAATCTATCTTCATCTTGTTTTGAAGAAACAATGAAACAATATAATAGTAAAATAGTAATTATGGGTAAAATTGATTTAAATTCTGGATCTCCCTTAAAGAACATGTCTAAAAGTATTAATTTCTAAAATACCTTTACAAGCCCTATAATCTTAATTTAGAAATCGCGAGCTCTCGAATGTCACGCAAACAGTAATAGCCCCGCCCGGATTCGAACCGAAGTCCCCGGACCCAAAATCCGAGATGATTGACCACTACACTACGGGGCTGTAATTCAAAGAACCTACATTTTATTTATAAAAGTTTCGAAGAAACCTAAGGAATGCTAATGACGAAGTTTCGAAGAAACCTAAGGAATGCTAATGACGAAGTTTCGAAGAAACATAAGGAATGCTAATGACGAAGTTTCGAAGAAACATAAGGAATGCTAATGACAAGATTTCCGAAACAAATATAAACTACTCTTTCCTTAAATTTAACCATGTCAGCCTTTGAAACTTTTAAAAAAATAGGATTCGTCCTTCTAATTGTGCTTGTATTTACCCCTTTAACTTTTTTAATTACAAACACAATTGTAGATAATTACATCGTTACTGAAAAAACAGAAGATTGTTATTTGATGTACAAACCATATGATCAGCAAAGTCAATTCGAAGAAAGCGTTGCTCAAAAACAAGAAATGACTCTTTGTGAAGAATCCAACAGACTAATCATAGAAGAACAAGAAACATATAAATTCACAATCATAGCCATATTAAATGTATTAGTTATATTAATCTTATTCCTATTAAGCACAAAACTAGATGAAGTAATTTATTACTCCCTTTTCTTCGGTGCAGGAATAAACACTGTGTCTATCGTAATGAGATATGGTAGAATGAATTCTTTAACTGGAGCAATTTTCGGAATAGTTCTATTTGTCTTAATAGTGACTTTCATAAATAAAGCGCTAAAAAAAGATAAAAAGAAAAAGAATTAAATTTTATTTTTTATTTCTTCTATTTTATTTAATTTTTCCCAAGAAAATCCTTCTCTACCGAAATGACCATAAGAAGCAGTTTTTTTGTAAATCGGTTTCTTCAAATCCAATGTTCTTATAATTCCTGCAGGAGTTAAATCAAACACTTCAGAAACAATTCTTTCTATTTCTTCAGTAGAAACTTTTTCTGTTCCAAAACAATTAACTAAAACAGACACCGGTTTTGCAACGCCAATTGCATAAGCTAATTGAATCTCACATTTATCTGCAAGCTCTGCTCCAACAATGTTTTTTGCAACATATCTTGCCATATAAGATGCACTTCTATCAACTTTAGACGGATCTTTTCCAGAAAAGCATCCTCCACCATGACTTCCATGACCTCCATAAGTATCAACAATAATTTTTCTACCTGTTAAACCGCAATCTGCAACAGGTCCCCCCACAATAAATTTACCAGTAGGATTAATAAAATATTTTGTAGATTCATCAATATATTTCCCACAAATAGGTTTAATTAATTTTTCCATCAAATCTTTTACAATAGTTTCATGTTCAACTTCAGGTCCATGATGTGTTGATACAACAACCGTATCTACTCTCACAGGTTTACCATCCTCGTATTCAACAGTTACTTGAGATTTTCCATCAGGACGTAAATAAGTTAAAGTTTTATCTTTTCTTAACTTAGCCAAACCATGAGTTAATTTATGAGCTAAAACAATAGGTAAAGGCATAAATTCAGGAGTTTCATTTGTAGCATAACCGAACATTAAACCTTGATCTCCAGCACCTTGTTCTTTAAACAAACCTTCTCCCTCACTAACTCCTTGAGAAATATCCGGAGATTGTTCAGAGATTGCATTTAAAACACCACATGTGTTTCCATCAAAACCCACATCTCCATTATCATAACCAATTTCAACAAGAGTTTCTCTAACAACTTTTTGAATATCAACATAAGTTTTAGTAGTTACTTCACCAGCAACAATAACAAAACCAGTTTTAGCCAAACTTTCAACAGCAACTCTTGCTTCAGGATCATCTTTAATGATTGCATCTAATATTGCATCACTAATTTGATCACATACTTTGTCAGGGTGCCCTTCTGTAACAGACTCAGACGTAAATAAATATTTTTTAACCATTAACAGAAGCACAAAATATCCCTTTAAAAGCGTTATGAAAGTTTAATCGTATAGATATTTATTTAAATGAGCTAAAAATAAAAACAACATGTCCGAAATAAATTTTGAAAAAACTGCAGATATGTTATTCAAATTTAGAAATCTATTAGAAAAAAGAGAAAATGAAATAGTCCAAATAGGAGAAACAACTTATCGAGGAGCAAGAACTGCTCATTTTTCAACAAACAACATTCCTGAACTAATAAATAATTTGGTACTGGAAGCAAGAATATTAAAAACCATCGTAATTGAATTAGAAAAAGTTCAAAAACATAAAGATGAAATTTTATCTAACAAATCAACAGAAGATGCACATTCAATAAATTTCTTGAGAATATATGCTAAAGACATAGATAACTATTTAGAAAATTATAAAAAATATTTAAAAGAAGTAGTGCGAGTTTATGCCAAGTTAGAAAAAAATAAAAACAACATTTCTAGTGAATTAATATCTGAATTAATGTTAAAAATTTATGAAAGTAGAAAAATAATTAATTTATAGTTGTTTCTAAACATAACTGCATTCCGAATCCTGTATGCAGATAATCTGTTAATGATTGTGTCCTAATAAAGAAAATAAAAACCAAAATACAATCAAAGTTAAGATTAAAATTATACCTTCTAAGATTATTTTCCTTTCTTCTTTGTGTTGATGCAAATCAGGAAAAATATCACTCAAAGCAATATAAATAAATCCTCCCGCAGTCAATAAAACTAGAAAAGGTAAAAATGTTTCAAATGAACTTAATAAAAAGAAACCAAATATACCTCCAATTAAAGCAGTTAATGAAACCAAAACATTCATCTTTAAAGCATTTTTATGAGTATAGCCACTATGTATTAAAATAGAATAATCTCCAATTTCTTGAGGCAGTTCATGAGCCACAATTGCAATTGAAGTAAATATTCCAGTCAACGGATTAATTAAGAAACTTCCTGCGATAATGATTCCATCTAAAAAATTATGAATTGAATCTCCAATTAAATTTAATTTACCCAACGATTCTCTGTGACAATCATGTTTACCACAATGATGCCAATGAATAAATCGCTCAATTAAAAAAAACAAGATAATTCCAATCAATACAAACAATAAACCTAAATGCAAATCAACATCATGCAAACCTTCAGGCATTAAATCAAAAAAAGCAGATGCTAATAAAACTCCTGCTGCAAAGGTAATTAAATAATGTAAATATTTAGTAACTTTATGTCTTAAAAACCACGCAGCGACAAAACTCATTAAAGAAATAATTAATGTTGCAAATAATATTAAAAACAAAGTTTTAAAATCCATAACTCTAAAAATAAATCTTCAATTTAAATACATTACTATCAAAAGACTTAAAAAGGATTTAAGGTTGCTTCAAAATATAAGGTGTAAATTATGCATGAATTTAGTGAATTTAAAGGAAATAAAATGCTTTCTCTATTTAGAGAAAAGGATGAAGAAGACAAACCAAAATGGCCATTTGCATTTGGAAAAAATAAAGCAAAATTAATTGTGGAAAATTTGGACATAATCAAACAATTTGCAGAAGAAGAATAAATATTAGTGACATTAGTGAGTTAAAATCTTAGATTTTATACTCGCAGACGTACGCCACACGTAACTGGCTGAATAAACGATAAGTTTTTATACTTCCAAATTAAAATTAGATCATGAAAAAACACGATCATAAAGCTTTGATTTTAGCTCTTTC
Source organism: Candidatus Nanoarchaeia archaeon (assembly GCA_028691765.1). Taxonomy (GTDB): domain Archaea; phylum Nanobdellota; class Nanobdellia; order Woesearchaeales; family SKGA01; genus JAQUYS01. The sequence continues at coordinate 4,419 of JAQUYS010000018.1, forward strand.
AACAATATTAGTTTTATTTTCTTTATTATTTATACCTTCTGAAAACAACTCCATAACTGGAAACGTTATCCAAGAAGATTTAAATTGTAAAAATATTTCTTTGTCTTATGAAAATACAAGACGAGCTCCTTACGAAAACGCAGAAATTTGTTTAGATCAAAATGGTGAAATAGTATCTGTAATGGTTTTGAATAATATACCTAAACCAACAACTACAACAACGCCTCGAGAACCTAGAGAAAGACCAATTAGAACAAGAAATTAAGCCAATTCATAAGAAATTATAGGTATTTGTTCAATCCAAATGGTTTTACCTTTCTTTAAATTAGGTAAAAATACTCCTTGATATACATAAAGTGTTCCCTTAAATTCTTTTTTCAATTTTTCAACAAACTTGTCTGAGAAAAATGAATCTGAATAAGAAAACAAAATATTGTATTTAGAAAAATCTAGGTTTTCAAAGTTATCACAGATAAACTCACAATTAAAATTTAATTCTTTTTTATACTTTTCACTTAAATCAACTAAGTCTTTTTCAAATTCAACACCTGTTGCGTTACAAAACAATGAAGCTAGAAAAACAACTCGACCATCTCCTGAACCTAAATCAAGAAAATTTTCATTTAAGTTTATCTTTTTAAAGAATTTGTTCAAGATCTCTAAATCAGAAACGCCAAAAATTCCTTTTGAAGTTTTAAAAACATACTTACCAGTAGTTTTATATTCTTCATCAATTGTATCAAAGACTTGTTTTAATCTTAAAAAATTCATAAAAAAAGAAAAAGAAAAATGTTTATAAACACACTCCTTTTTTCAATCTAAAATGTCTAAATATTTAAGTTTTGATGAAATTAAAAAACATAATTGGCAAGATTTCTTTAAACATTATGCAAATCATAGAAAAAATTGGAAACGGATAACTCTAGAAGAAAACCTACAATTAATAGAAACTTATCAAAGAGGTGGAAAAGAAGGAGAAAAAGCTATAAATAAATTAACCGATCAATACATTACTTATGTTTCCAATTTAGTTAAAGACTACGTGCCATTAGGGGAATATTGGGGAGATTTTCTTCAAGAAGGACTTTTGACATTCTCTTCTTGTTTAAAAAATTATAATCCCTCAAAAGGACATCCAGGATCATATGTTGCGAAATGCGTGAATAATGCTATGAAATTAAAGTTAAATAAATTATCTAAGTATACCCAAAAAACAATTTGTACAAACAATTTGTGTTTAGAACCTATTCAAAACGAAGAAGATCTTTATCGTAGATTGTTTCGAGAAGAAGATTTAAATAAAGGAATTAAACAAGTTTTTGAAAACGTCTGCGCATTGAGAGAACAAGAAATATTAATGGATTATTTCGGCTTATTGAATGTTACTCCTAAAAAAGTTAGAGTTATTGCGAAAAATCAAGGAGTTTCGAGCGCAAGAATTAATCAAATAAAAGAAAAATGTATAGAACGATTAAAACGCGTAGAAAAAAAGAAACCTTTCTTAAAGAATCTTATTTAACTTTTGAGAAAGCTTTCAAAAATTCTTTATTTTTGTCCTTCAAAGAAGAAACTGCTGATTCTAAAGCTTTTTTAGGAGTTAAAGCACCAGAAGTTTCTATAATCATTTTAGGAATGCCTATTTGAGGGTGTTCAATAGCATAAGTTGCAATATCTACACCTTTTGTTTCAACAAGTTCTTTTTTCAAAGCGTTACAAAGTGTGTGATCTGCACCAGGTATTTCAAAAACCAACCTATTTTTAGTATTTTCTATGATTTTAAGTTCCATGATGGTGGAGAAAAGGCTTTTTATTTATAAAGTTAATTACTAACATAATTTTGTTTTTGTTTAAGACTTTTAGCCCATTTTTTCCTAGATTCAGTTAAATTGTAACCATAACCAGGCCTATTTGCTTTGGGAACAAAACAAGTATGTTTTCCCACATTTCCAGTTTTATGTGCATTATATCCCCAAACTAATCGAGATCCTTCTTTCCAAGATTTGTCTGTTGCAATTTTTTCATTGACGTAATGAGTTACAGGAATACCACAAGGTTGATATTCTGGATCCGTTATTGCTCTTGCAAGCTTTCTTTCTACGTAATTTATTGATTTCCATAATTTATTTGCTCTCAATTTAACTTGATCTTTAAGAGAATATATTTTTTTGTGTGGAATTGTGTCTCCCTTTAAACAATAATTTTTTAACAACTCATCATATAAATCGCTTTTATAATTTTCGCCATGTAAATAGAATGTTGCTAAATTATCTTTCTTCAATGTTAGTTCAACTTGTTTTTCAAACTTCCCGTCATTATACAAACTATATTGTTGGGGCGCAAGAACAATGTCTTTAACATCAATTTTATCTGGAGCCGAATCTATTCTAAAACATTTTCTTAAACTTTCATACTCTTTTCCTAATGACCAACGATCAATAATCGAGGTTAAATTACTTTCCCCCTCACCATAATGAGTTAACACTAAATAAGCATAATCTTCTTCAGAAAGATTTATTTTATGTTGTTTATTATATTTTTTAACTCTGTCTTTTATAGAAATATTTTTAAAATTTATACGTTCATAAAAATCAATATCGTTAAGATTAAACTCTTTAATTCTTTCTTCTTTTTGTTTTTCATATACTACTGAAGCAACATCTTTAATAATTGGAGAAATTTCTTTCACTTTAGCTTCAATTTTAGGACTAAATGAATCATATGCCATCAAGAGTCCGGTTAAAGCTTCTAAGAACATGTTATTGTGTAAATCATCTTTATTTATAAACCTTTCGTTTTGTAATCACTTATAAGTAGTTACTTTCGCAGATTGTATAATGTGACTTCAATTCTTTGAATTCGTTTCTTATGCAAATTCATGGTTTGTTTTATAGGAAAAGAAGTATCTTCTGCCCAAGAAATAGTTAAATTATTATCTCTAGAAAATGCATCTATAAAGTCTTTAGTTGATGTTTTATGCATAGTATAAACTGAATCCGATAAAGATAATGCCTTCTCTAAAAACATCTTGTCTACATGTTTTTTACGAGTACCAAAAGGCGGATTAAGAACTGTAATCAGTTCATCTGCGGTCTGCATTCCGTTCAGGTCGTTTTGGGTTAATTCCTGCACATTTTTGCAAATAAATCCCCATTTATCTTTAACATCAATTTCCCAATTATCACATAAGATTTGAAGATTTTGCTCTATTTCAAACTTCATTTTAGAATCTATATCTATAAAATAAACTTTTTTAGCACCTAAAAGCAAACAACCAATACCAAGAATGCCTGTACCTGCTCCTAAATCAACGATTTCTTTATCTTCTATTTCATCATTTAACATCATTTGCCAAAGTAACTTAGCTGCAACCTCGCTATCTGAAGGATATTGTTCAAGTTGAACAGAAGGCCTAGAAAAACCCTTCAATTTAGACAAAAAAACCGCCAATTCACGTCTTGTTCTAACCATAACAAAGAGAATTAGAGTTATATTTATAAATCTCCCTTTATAAAACAAGTACATGCACCCATTTATAGTTGAAATGTTTAAAGACATATTTCAAGTAGTTTCTATTCCATTTACCAATCCAGAATTGCTTTGGCAAATCGCACCAATCTTACTTATGTGGTTTGTTGTAGAAACTTATTTTGGAATGCACAAACATGAAGAACTTGGTTGGAATACTGCTTTAAGTAATGGTATAAGTCTTTTTTGGATTATAATTGGTTCGATGCAGTACATGTTTTCAAATAAAGCTGAACTTTTTGCATGGGATAAATTCGGAGTCATTTTATTTGTAATGATTTATGCTGGATTTACAATATACGTTTCATTTACGCACAAAATTTCATCTAAAGTTACATATGTTTTTAGTTCACCAACAGCAATTTACTTTTTAGGTTACATTTCATTCGTTTATGCTTATGGAAAAATCGATGTTGATTTACCTATGATCTCAGGAGTCATTTTATTGTTTTTAATAATATTATTATTTACCTACATTTACAAAAAAATATTACCTAACAAAGAAAAAGATGATGAAATAAAAGAAGATACATCGACTGACTTTGATAAAGATTTCAAATCAGATTTTGATTTCGATAAGGATTTAGATACTAACAAATTTGATGATGCTTCATTTAATTCAACAAAAAGTAAAGTTGATGATTTTAAATTGTAAATTCTTTTCGCATTTTTTCAGGAGTCATTCTCATAGATCTGTCTAACATCTCATCTTCTTTTTTATATTGGGCCATTCTTTTTGCTTCCTCTTTCCAAAAAGCCGCAGTAGGCCTATAGCAAGGATCCAAGTTAAATGTAGCTGCATAAAATAAAAGAGTTCGTTTAATTTTAATAGGAGGATTCTCTCTAAGTTTAAAAGGATAGGAATATTCTTCTTCAATAAGTTTTTGTAATCCCTTTACATCTAAATCCGTTTTCTTCCCATAAATAATTTGGCGAGAACCAATATCAAAAAGAGCTTTCACAACATTTTCTTTTGTTGTTAAAATATGATAATTTCCTTTTTCATAAATGAAAAGTAATTTTTCCTTTTCATAATAGGTAAAACATCCTTCAGTATAATTCTGCCTATATTCGTTCGCAATAGATTTATTGAATTTGAATAACTGCTTTTCTTTTTTCATATAAAAAGAATATTTAAACCAATATAAATACATTTGTATTCATTTAAATATAATGTAGTCTCTAAACATCAAATAACAAAATAACAATCTTTAAAAAGATGTGCGAGACTCAATAATTGGTGTGGTAATGGGGAACATAAAAGAGTTCAAAGAAATACATAGTATCCTAAAGGTATCCTTCTCCAAAATCAAAACCGAAATGACCGAACATCTTGATGCAATCAATCAAAACACAACCGAAATTTCATCATTATATGGGCATCTTTCTGAAATTGAAACAAAGCTAGATAAGCTAAGCGAGCGAATAGATGAGTTAACTTTAACACAACCACATTCAATAAAAGAAGATTTTGACATTAAACTTTCAGTAAGGGAAGAAGAGTTATTTTTGGCCCTATATATTGCAACTAAACCTTTAAGTCCTAAAGAAATTGCAAAAGAACTAGGTTTAACAGAGGAACTAGTAAATCAATACACATACAAATTAGTTTCAAAAGGAATTCCTATAAAACAACAAACAATAAATGAAACAACATTTATTTCTCTAGATAAAACATTTAAACACCTACAAGCAAAGAAAAATTTAATTCAAGTGAATGATAAAATATTAGAACAATTCTCCAATTTAAAGAATTAAAGCCCAATTATACAAAAACATTTATAAATAACGCCCTAAATACTATATAAAAGGCTTTGAAATTCATGGTTTTATTAACAACACAAATAATAATTTTAGCTTGTCTAATATTTTTGTCAGCACTTTTCTCGAGTACGGAGACTGCTATGTTTTCCATCTCAGAAATAAAATTACACCATCTTCTTGCACAAAATAAATGGGGTGCAAAAACATTACAAAAATTAAAAAGAGATTCACACAAATTACTAATTACTATTTTAATAGGAAATAATGTTGTAAATATAGGGGCTGCTTCATTGGCCACTTCAATAGCAATAAATGCTTTTGGAAATATAGGTATAGGAATCGCAACGGGAGCAATGACGTTAATAATATTGATCTTTGGAGAAATAATGCCTAAAGCAATTGCAACAGTACATGCTACCAAAATTGCTTTACCTATGGCAGTAATAATCGACATTTTAAAAATTTTAATGTTTCCGTTAGTTTGGTTTTTAGATAAATTTGTAGGAATATTAGTTCCAAAAGGAGATCCCTTCTCAGTAAGACTAACCGAAGAAGAAGTTATAGATATGGTTAATTTATCTGGAGAACAAGGTTCAATTAAATTACAAGAAAGAGAAATGATTGAGAATATTTTTGAATTAGATGATACGCCCGTATCTGAAGTAATGACTCCAAGACCAGATGTTGAAGCCCTCGAAGATCATTTAAGAGTGGATGATGTAATTGCTCAAATAAAAGAAAAAGGATATTCTCGAATACCATTATACAAAGGAGATCTAGATCATATAACAGGAGTTTTATACACCAAAGACCTTCTAATGGTTGATGGCAGAAAACAACTTAAAAGCATCGCAAAAGCACCATTTTTTGTTCATGAAACAAAATTAGCAGATCAATTATTAAGAGAATTTAAAATTAAAAAGAACCATTTAGCAATAGTTGTAAATGAACACGGAACTATGTTGGGAATCGTAACAATCGAAGATTTATTGGAAGAAATAGTTGGAGAAATTTACGATGAAACTGACACTATTGAAGATATCACTCCAGACATAAGAAAAATTAATGAAACCGATTATGTGATGAGAGGAAAAGCAGAAATAGATGATGTTGAAAGAGTTTTAAATATACACTTAGATGATGAAGACAACTCAACATTATCGGGATTTATTGTAAAAAAATTAGCACACATTCCAAAAGAAGGAGAACATTTCAAACTTCACGGATACAAATTTGTGATAAAGGAAGTTAATACAAATCGCGTTGAAAAAGTATTTGTTATTGGTTTAAAGAAAAAAGACCAATTTATATTTTGAGGTGTAAAATGAATATTGATGAAAAAATAAAAATAATCAAAGAAGTTGGAAAAGAAATAATTAATGAAGAAGAATTAAGAAAATTATTTTCAGAAAAAGAACATCCAATCGCTTACGATGGTTTTGAACCTTCAGGTAAAATACACATCGCTCAAGGTTTACTTCGAACAATAAACGTGAATAAATTAACTTCTACAGGTATTCATTTTAAATTTTGGGTTGCAGATTGGTTTGCAATGTTAAACAATAAAATGGGTGGAGATTTATCTAAAATACACACCTTAGGAGAATACTTTATCGAAGTATGGAAAGCTTGTGGAATGAATTTAGAAAATGTTGAATTTATTTGGACAAGTGAGTTTATTAAAAAACATCCAGAATATTGGGAAACTGTTTTAAGATTAAGTATGAATGCAACAGTTCAAAGAGTGTTACGTTGTGGTCAAATTATGGGACGAGAAGAATCAACTTCAAATCCTTCAGCACAAATATTATATCCATTAATGCAAGCAGCAGATATTCATCATTTAGGTGCAGATATAGCTCAACTTGGTTTAGATCAAAGAAAAGTAAATATGCTTGCCAGAGAAATATTCCCTAAATTAGGATATGTTCCACCGGTTATTGTCAGCCACCATATGCTTATGGGATTAACTCAACCAAAAACAGACTTAACAGGCGTAGAAGCGGCAGTTGCTAAAAAAATGAGTAAATCAAATCCTAATTCTGCAATATTTATGACGGATTCAGTTGAAGATGTTAATTCAAAGTTCAAAAAAGCTTATTGCCCAGAAGGAATAGTTGAAGACAATCCCGTAATGGAATATTTTAGATACATTGTTTTTGAGAAGTGTTCTAAAGTAGTTGTTGAACGACCCGAAAAATTCGGAGGAAATATAGAATTAAATTCATATTCTGAATTGGAAGAAAAATTTGTTTCCAAAGAAATTCATCCAATGGATTTGAAAAACACATGTGCAAAATATGTAAATGAATTGTTGGAACCTGTAAGAAAACATTTCACAACAAATCAACATGCAAAGAAATTATTAGAACAAGTTGAGACATTTAATGTAACGAGATAAAAATGGAAGAACAATTAAAAATTTTAAATCAAACAAAATACAGAGAATTTGAAGTGTTAGATGATTTAATTATTTTTTTAAATAATTTTTTTGGAGAGGATTATGCCTTTCCTTTAATCTTTAATCATGAAATGTTATATTTGGAATCGGATTTTAATAGTCGAGCTTTCATGAAAGAGTATCTAACCAAACTACAAAAATTCAGTTCTTTTGAAAAATCACACAATTATAATTTATTTGAAGGACACATAAATTACTTAGGATTAACTGAACAAATACCTAATACAAAAATGTTTGAAGCGAATGTTAATGTAAAAACAATCATTCATCCCAATGTACCGATACAAAGGTATAACTTAAGTTTATTTTTCGGAATGAACACAATTGCTTCAAAACCAGAATATTATGCGAGAGTAAATAAAACAAAATCGATAATAGACCTTCTTTCCGAGAATGGAGTTTAATTTTTTTCAACAAATTTAAATCGGGGAACTTCTTTCCCATCAATTATTTTTGTTCCAAAAAACATTGAGAGTGGTCTTATCCACAATTGATTTTCGTCAAACTCTTCCGAAACATACAATGCTTTGTAAACAACGAACTCTTCTAATGTTTCTGAATGTTTTGCAATGCCAATAACTTCATAACGTTTGCCTTTAAAATGTTCATAAATTCCAAGTTGTAGTTTCATATTAAAATAAATACATAAATTTATATAAATATGTCTATTTAATTGCTGATGGATGAAATAATTGCAATAGTCAACGACAAAGACGAAATTATTGGCACGGATTTTTTTAAACACATTCATTCATTTGGTTTACTTCACAGAGAAGCATACATTTATTTGATTAATTCAAATAATGAAGTTCTTCTTCAAAGACGAAATGACAACAATTTGTGGGATCATTCCGCAGCCGGACATTTTTCTGAAAAAGAAAGTTATGTTGAAGGAGCAAAAAGAGAATTATTTGAAGAACTCGGAATAGATGTTGAATTAAACGATTTAAAAGAAATTGTCTACGAAAAAAGAGAATCCATAAAACCAAATAAAAAAAATTTAAGATTCGTAAAAATATATTTACTCCGAAAAAAAGTTCTCGTAAAGGACATGATTCTTGATCCTAATGAAGTTAAAGAAGTAAAATATTTCAATAAAGATGATTTGAAAAAATTATTAGAAACTCCACAAACTCTCGCCAATAGTGCCAAAGAAATAATTCAAAAACACATTTTAAATTTAATCTAATAACTTCTTTGAATTTTTCTTTAGAAATCTAGTTTTAAACCCGCAGAAACAGTTATGTCTTTATATATTGAAATTCCCAAATATCCTTTGTTTGCAAAAACATATTTAATTTTTCCACCTTGTTTACTAACATCATATTTTACACTCATACCACTTTCTTTTCCAAAATAACTCATCTCTAAAATCAATCTAAGTATATCATCATATAACGTTGTCGCACTTAAAGAACTTCCTTCACAATTAGATAAAGTATTCAATTGTTCAATTAAATTATTTTTTAATTCTTTATTTTCAAATGAGTTCGTTCTTATTTGACTAATTTGATTAAATCTATCTATTTCAGTTCGACAATATTGTTCTTGATTATTTGTTTTTTTAATTTTAAAAGAAAACCCCGTCGCATTCGAATATTTTTCATCCAATAAAATATCATAAAATCCATTAAAAGAAATTATGTGTCTTTGTTTTGGTAGCGTTATTATTTGCCCTTCACCACTTATTTTATGTGTTAAATTATCATTAGAATCATAACACAAATGTTGATCTAAAAAAAGAGAGTTATTAGTTTTTTTAAAACTTTTATCTAATAAAATATTTGTAAACCAATCTGTTTTTTGATATTCATCTCTATTTTGAAGTATTTCATCAATTGCAATTTCTGTTTTTATAACTGAATTCTTTATTCCTGTTTGAAAATTATATTTTGGAATTTTTACACTAAATGCATAATGTTTTTCATCAATCCATGTTTGAACTTTTTTTGAGTCCGTATGTTTTTCAAAATCACCTAAAGATGCATCTAGCGCATTTGTTATTGAACCTGTAATAAATTGTATTAAAGCGGCATCCCAATCTTCATCATAAATCGATGTTAAAATATTTTGTAATTCTTCGTTGTTTTCTTGTTCTTCTTTTATCCATGAAATATCTGCAAAATTAATTTTATTTCTACTATATTTGTCCCTAGTTTCAAAAGAAAAATCAAAATATTTATTTTCAAGAACATATCCTTGAGATTCAAAAATTTTTCTTGCAACATCAGAAGTTAACTGAATTCCTTGTATCGTTAATGAATCAGTTAATTCATCATACAAGTTATATTTTATTTGTGGATTTTCTTCATTTGTTGTTGAATAATATCCTTTAATATTAAAAAAAGGAACTTCATCACAATCAACAAAAACTCCTGCAAAAGAATTTGAATTTAAAGAAATAATTTCTTCTAAATCAGAGGTAGTTTTATCTAATTTTGCTCCAATATCTCCAAAAGTACTTATTTTTGTTCCTGGATTTGAAAACAGTGTTGATGCTAAAATTAACGATGAAATCACTGCTTTTTTTATAAAATTCATTTGTATTTAAATTAGAATAATAATTTGTTTAAAAAGTTTGTGTGAGTTGGTGTTTAATTGTTTATAAATGAAATGATTAGGTTTTTAAATAAAATAGTACTTGTATTCTAAAATGGTCAATAAGGATAAAAATCACATTAGAGATACAAAATTCCAAGAAGCTTTAAAAAAGGCAGATGATTGGTTAATACGGCGTGTTGATGAAAATTTTTCATTCAAAGAAAGTTTTTGAAGAATTAGAATTTCATCGTGAAAACATTTGTGAGGAGATGCTCCATTTAGATAAAATAAATAATTTAAATGAACAAGGAAATTTTTTACAAGAACAAATCTCCAAATCAATTAAAGAAGGTTTGATTGAATTTCAATATGGCCTAGATGTTCAACGACACCAATCAATTAAAACGCATGAATTATTAAATGCATTTATAGGAAAACACAACATACAGTTATTACTTACAAATATGAAATAATTTTAATCTAATAGACTTTAAAATAGTTTAAATCATTAATGCCTATCAAGAAAATTCATTATTTTTTCTGTAACTTTATCACTATTCACCGCAAGAATTCCAAGTTGCTGATTTGGATCATTCATCATAATGTGTGTGAAATCGCCATAATAAATTTCCGCATTCCCACAACCCTCATAAAATTTCTCCAATCGTTTACGGGCAAAAGGCAAAAAAGGTTTTAAATACAAATCTTTCTTACCATAAATGAATAATTTTGGTTTAGCAAACAAATATTTCTTTTGATAGTACTCAAAAAAATTAATTTTATTTTCAATATGTTTGAATTTAGATAAATCTTCAATTAATTTTATAAAATCTTTTGGTTCTTTCATATTTAAAAAATAATTTAAAAATTCTTTACTCTCCTTAGTTTTAAAAAATTGCCAATAAATCGTATCTGGTTTATTTTCATATGTAAATCCCGCCGGATTTCCTTCTTTATTTGTTTGTTTAACTGCAGGTTCATGAAATAACTTTTCAAAAATTGTCTTAATCCACTTATGATTTAACTTATTTAGTAAACTTAATGCAGGTATTGCACTTTTACAATTTATAGGAGGCGCTAATAATATTAAACAGTCAATATCTACTTTTTGTTGATGTTTTTGTTTTAATGAATTAAATATTATTTGTTTAATCTCCAAATAACTTTTTTCAACTTCATTTAGTATTTTTTTAAATTCATTATAATCAGATTTTTTAGATAATGAATCTAGAAGAAGTTTAATTTTTTCCCAATTAGAATAAATATTTTTTTCAATAGTAATATTGTATCCCATATTTGCGAAAATACTTCCTACCGCCCCAACACTATGTCCAATTAAACTTATTCTTTCAATACCTAGATTTTTTATAAATAATAATCCTTCATTTATGGTTTCACACAATTCTCCCATTGAAAAATCATTTTTATTTTCAAAATGAGAAGGCAAATCTAGGCTTAAGCAAAAATATCCATAATCCGCAAGCCTTTCTGCTAGAGGACTTAATCCAAGTCTATTTCCAGACATACCATGTATTAATAAAATTCCTTTTTTATATTTAAAATTTTTTTTGTAAAAAAGTGTACCTTGTACTCTTCCTTTTGAAATTTTTTCTTTTGAAATTTCATTTTTTTCACTTTTTATACTTGATGCAATTAATGCTTCTTGCATATTTTTCCATCTATTCATACAATTTTTAATATTAAAACCTATTTAAATTTAATTAATCTAAAGGACTCTTTACACCTTTCAAAGCAATCTTACTAACATGAGTATAAATTTGTGTAGTTTGTAAATTACTATGTCCTAACAACTCCTGAATAATCCGTATATCATTTCCCGCTTCAAGCAAATGTGTTGCAAAAGAATGTCTTAATTTATGTGGTGTTAAATGTTTTGTAATCCCTGAACTTTCTGTCGCTCTTTTCACAATTTGTTGAACATTCCTCTCCGACATACGCGAACCAGTCTTCCCAGGAAATAAATAATCAGATTGAACAAATCTTTTTCGTAAATATTTTTGTAAATCTAATTTCAAACTCTCAGGCAAAATAATCATTCTATCTTTCCCACCTTTACCTCCTCTAACCCAACCATGATTTTGATCAAACTCCATATCATCTACTTTCAAATTTACAACTTCAGAAACCCTCAAACCCGAAGCATAAATTAATTTAACCAACAACCTACTTTTCAAAGGCAACTGAGAAAATAATTTTTCTAACTCAGCTTTAGAAGCAACAACAGGCAATTTTTGCTGTATTTTAGGCGTTTTAATCTTTTTAATGTTTAATTCCAACACTTCATTCAATAAAAACAACAAGGCGCTTCTAATCAACGCCAAAGTTGAAGGAGATAAACCTTCTTCTCGCATAATTTTTGCCATGTATAATTTAACATCATTTGAATTAACTTCCTCTACTTTCTTATTTAAAGAATCTAAGAATTTTTTATTTGCCGTTAAATAATTTCTTAAAGTATTTTTTGAAAAACCTCTAAGTTGAAGTTCAGCAAGTAATAATTCCATAGTTTCTTTTACTTCCATCTAAACCTCACCTTATCATAAAAATACTTTCCAGAAGATTTTACATATCGTCCACTAACTAAAAAAGGTTCAAGATTTATGGCAATATATGTTTTCAAAATTTCTCTTAAACTCATCGCGGTGTAGAAGTTAAATATTTTAAGCAATTCTAAAAATATTGAGTCGTTTATTTTTATAAAAGTTTTAAGCAAAAACGAATTGTTTTGAACTGTGAACCAACTAAAAGATTTAAGCAAAGGCAAAAAGTTTCGAATTGGATTTTCTTTAAAGTTTTTCTTCAAAATTCTTAATTGACGATCTTGGTCTATACTAAAATATTTAGGCAAAACTTGAATTTTTTCTTTTTTATTAAAATCTAAATAATCTAGTAACTGCTCAAAGGTTTTGAACTTAGTTTTTTCTTTAGAATCATATCTATCAAAATCGTAACAATACTTGATTTCTGAAAATTTTTTTCCTTCGATCATTTTTGAAGCGACCTTTTTTGATGATTTTCACCAAAAAAA
>JAQUYS010000075.1 GCA_028691765.1 Candidatus Nanoarchaeia archaeon
TTTCTTTATAAAGGAAGTCAATATGATGACAAAAAGTCTGGAAAATATGGCATTATAATGCAAATATTTGTAAACTTTATTGCATCGTAGTGCAAAAAACCTTTTTAGTTCATTGGAAATTTTGATAGTGTTTTAGTTGTTACTGCTCAGTGGTTAGAAAACGAAAGGTTTATATATTAGACGTCTTTTAAACAAATTTACATGGTTAATTCAACTAGCACAATATTAAGTGAACGGTATTTAAATCTTGAAAAAATAAAAACTAGTTTAATTAATTCATTTGGTTCACGAATTCTGAGTGCGATTGTATATGGTAGTACGTTAAATGAGGATTTTTGTCAATATAGCGATTATGATATTTTATTGGTGGTTGATTTTCCTGATGTAGAGTTTTTGAAACGCTTGAAAGAAATTAAAGAAACTTATTTAAAAGAAAATATAAAAATTGATTTTAATACGCACTCTAAAGAGGATATTCCTGCAATCAGAAAAGAATTATTTTGGCACAACAATCGAGGAGTATATGTGCAAAAGGAATTTGATTTATATGGCACTTTATTAATTGGGGAAAATTTATTTAAATCCAATTGTGTTGATAAGGGAGATATGCTTAGAGAAGCAGTAAGAGTTATCAATTCTTTAAATTATCAAGCTAGAAAACTTTTAGTTAATAAAGATATGACTATTTGTGAAAATAAAATTCTTATGATGAAATGGTGTATTTATGCATCTTTATATGCTTTAGCTTCAAGGGGAATTTATCCTTCAACTAAACAATTAGCTTTAAAAACTTTTTATGAAGTCTTTAAATCTCCAATCAATCCTGAAACATTTTTAAAATTGAAAATCAATAATTCTGAAACAATATCTGATGAGGACATTGAACAAGCCTATTCTTTTTTAAATTATCTGGATACAAAAATATATGCTGATTATAAAATTTATGTGAGATAAAATGTCTAAATCCGAATTAGTTATAATTGCACCTACTCAAATTAAGAAAAAATTAGGAATTGGTAACATATATGATTTAACGCTTGCAGATTTTTATACTAAAGCTAAACGATTTAACAATACAAAGATACATATGCCTTTTTTGTGGAATGTTAATGGAAAGCATTTACTTAAACAAATGAAACTTGAACAAATGCCTTTGACTTCAAATTCAATTATTCAATGTGCATCCACATTTATTGAAAATGCCAAAACTCAATTAATTAAACATCATTTGAATTTTGATGATTTTTTGCGAGATGATGAAAATTCAGCAAAAATAGATGTATTGGCAAAAACACTCTATAAAACTGCATTCGTCGAAGGAAAAACTCAAGTTAATGAATGTTTAAAATGTGGGGAGATATATGGCTCAGACCCGACTATAAAAATATGTAAGAATTGTAATGAACCTACTTCTTATTATGTTAAAGAGACACTTTATAAGAAAATTAAACGTGGGGAATTAGAAGAAAAAATACAATCTATAAAATTTATTCCTGAAGACATCCAACTAAAATTAAATGCGTTTCTTAATCAGATGCCAAACGAATACGATTTAATTTTAGAGAAAAAAAGAACATATAGTTTGAAATATAAAAATTATTGTTTAGATCCTAAATTTGTAGCTATGTTATTTCCAGCAATATTAAATAATGACTTATTAAATAACTCTTTTTCAATGAAAACATTTATTCATGGGGACGTTATTAAGAAATTTGATTATTACTCATTGTGTTATTTAAATATGCAAGACATTCCTACTAAAATAATCGCACATAAAATATTGGTCGGTGAAGATAAGAAAAAATTAAGATGGCAAAATGACGATAATGGGTTTAATTTAGATGCCTGGGATACAAAAATTTTACGTGCATATTTCTTACAACACAATATTAACAAAGATGTAGTTGTGTCTCAAAAACAATTGGAACAGCACAAAATTGGACTTACTCGAACATATATTAAAATAAATAAAATTCTAGAAAATAGAAATCTTGATACAGGTAAATTTGGAGTTAGACCTAAATTACAAGCTCTAATAAATGAGTTTAATGTTGCCATAGATTCATTTAAACTTTCGAAAGCTTTTTATTCTGTGAAAGAATATATTGATTTGAGTTGGAAATTAGTTAAAGAAAATAAATTGTCGTTCGATGAACACAACACTTTAATAAGTTTTAAACAAATGTATTTTGGTGCTTAAAATGGTAGAACATAGGATGATTATGGAAAATGTTTTAATTAGCGTTTGGTTAAATGGAGATCAAGGAAATGTTATTTTGGCTCCAGGCATTCCTCAACAATTTGATAAATATCATCCTTTTGTTGAACAGATGAGTCGGTTAAAATATAATTTATTTATTCCTCATTATATTGGAACTCGAGATAGTTTAGGGGATTTTACAATTGCTAATTCGACTAAAAGTGTAGCTGTTGCGATTAGGCTTGCAAAAAAAGGAGAATTTAAAGAATTGTTCTCTCAGAAAATATTAAATTGGAATTGTAAAAAAAATTATTTGATGGGCTTTAGCTATGGTGCTTTGCCGTCATTATTACAAGATGAATCAATAGATAAAACTATTTTAATTTGTCCATTTATTTCTCTGCAGCATCATTTAAAAGGAAAAAGTGGAGAGAATGTTGAAGAAACGTTTAGATTTCTTGAACGAGCTTATCCAAAAACATATGGATTTAAAACGGAAAAAGTACTTAATGATTTATCAAAAGTAGTATTGCCAAAAAAGACAGAAAAAATCATAGTTGTTAGAGGATTAAATGATATTTCTATACCTCAAGAGGAATTAGATTATTTAAACGCTCATTATGATGTTTTGATGTTGACCAAAGAAGGAAATCACACTATTCAAATGACTGATTCATTTATTTTAAAATTAATTGGAGAATGAAGCTATGTATTCCCCATTAGATTTATTGAACTATGTTAAAGAACTCAAAAAACACAATTTAGATATCTTGAGTTCGGGAAATATTAGTTTGAGATTAGACGCAAATCACATAGCCATAAAACCAACGGGGTTGAATTATGATGACTTGACATTAGAGGACATATCTGTTGTTGATTTACAAGGTAATTTAATACTAGGTCTTAAAGCGTCTTCTGATTTAGACATACATCTTAAAATATTTTCTGAAAGAAAAGACATTAATTGTATAATACACACTCACTCTCATTATGCAACAGTTATGAGTTGTTTAAATCTTTCTTTGAAAGTTTTAACAACTTTGCATGCGGATTATTTCGGAAAAGAAATACTTTGTATGAGGTATATCAATCATCGAAAAAGTAATTTAGGTGTGAAATTTATAGAACTTCATACAAATGTTTGTCTTCTTGAGAGACACGGTACATTAATTGTTGATGCGGATCCTAAAAAAGCGATTAAATCTGCTGTAGTTATTGAAGAGATTTCTAAGTTAAATTTTCATATTATGCAATTACAACGGAAAATTAGTCCTATGCTTGAAGAAGATATATGTTCACTTAATGAATATTACGCTACTACGTACGGAAATAAATAGTTGTTACTGCTCAGTGGTTAGAAAACGAAAGGTTTATATATTAGTTTGAGTTGATAATAGTATGGTTTCAGAGCTTGTTAAGAAAATTATTGGGCATCCTTTGACTACGGCTGTTGCGGTTTTAGGTATTTGTAGTATGTTGAAAGGAGCAGATTATGATTTTAATTTAATGATTAGATCTACTTTGCCT
>JAQUYS010000076.1 GCA_028691765.1 Candidatus Nanoarchaeia archaeon
CTTGCCGCACTGTGTTTTTTAGTATAATTAACATCATTTAGATTTTTAAGTTCTTCTTGCAATTTTTTCTCAAATTGAATTAAGTTGTGATTTTGATGTCTGATTTTATCTAATTTTTCTTTAACATCAGTTTTTTTAACTAATTCCTCAGCTTTTTCATCACTAATATGAGCATTACCATGAGTTTTCTTAGAATAATGTACTAAGATGTTTCTTAGTTTTTTTGCTTCATCATTACCTTCAGCATGAGCGTATTCTAAATAATAACTCAATCTATCAACCAAAGTATTAATTTTTTTATAATCGGCATCAGTATGTTTCATAGATGTAATTAAACTACCAATTTGTCTACCAAACATTTGAACTAATCCGTGCACTTTATCTTTGTCGCCATTATGTTCTGCAGTTTTTATTTTTCCAACTAATTGAATTAATTTTTTTATTTGATTTAATTCATCCCCGCTTAAATCATAAACATCATCTAAATCATCTGCTAAAGATCCTAAAATGTGTTCGCTTTTTCTATGTAATCGTCTATCTTTATTAAGTTCATGTCTAGCTTTATCGTATTTACTTTCTGCACCTAAGTTAGCAGTTTTAGTTCTAGTAAGAGTTGTTGAAGAACTCAATTGACTGCTTCTCATAGTGTTCCAAAATAAAATTATTATGAAGAAAAATAATAAAATATAGATTATACTTAAAAGAGCCGTACTCAAACCAAGAACAAGATCATAAATTTTTTGTTGTGCTAATCCAAGAAGAGCTAAACCAGTAGCAAAGATTTTAGCAAATTTTTCTTTACCATCTCCTTTGAATATAGTAATTAAAGATAAATAATAACCTAGACCAAATACAATGATAACTAATCCGAATAAAGGTAACGCTTGAACAAGACCTTCTACAAATGCATCCGTATCGCCTTTAAACAAACCTTGAAATCCATTTACGAAGGCACCCATATCACTTCTAACACTGTGTTCCATAGAACTTGATGAACTAGCATCAATAACTAACGTCCCTTCTTCCGCCAAAATAAATTGAGGAATGAATAAAGATAACATCAATATAAGAAACAATATTTTTTTAATTTCCATAATAACACCTTCGTATAGTGTTAAATTGGAGTAAACTTATTTTTAAACTTTCCTATTTATCGAATATTTGTTCAAGAATTAATTTTTTATCAAAAGAGACTAAATCATCATAATTTTGACCCGTTCCCAAATAAATAATTGGTTTTCCAGTTATAAAAGAAACACTTATCGCAGCACCACCATTTTCATCAACATCTGCTTTAGACAGAACGATTCCATCTATGCCAACCGCTTCATTAAATTGTCTTGCTTGTTCTATACAATCATTACCCGTTACAGATTCACCTACAAAAATCTTTAAATCAGGTGAAGAAATACGAATAACTTTTTTTAATTCATCCATTAAATTACTGTTAGAATGTAATCTACCTGCCGTATCAATTAAAACAACGTCAATTTCTTTAGCTTTAGCATGTTTTATAGCATCAAAAGCAACAGCAGCAGGATCTGCATTATAATCGTGTTTGATTAATTTAACTCCAAGTTTATTTGTGTGCTCTTCTAATTGATGAATTGCAGCTGCTCTAAAAGTATCTGAAGCCGCAACAACAACAGAAAGATTATGTTTTTGCATTAATTTTACAAACTTTGCAAGTGTAGTGGTTTTACCACTCCCATTTACACCAATCATACAAATAACATATGGTTTGTGTTTAACCGATTTAATTTTTTGAATCAAATCAAAACCTTCGATGGATAAAATGTCATCAAAAATTTCTCTTAATGTATTTGTGATAGTTGTAGGAATATCTTTTTTAGAAACATTCTCAGCAGTTAATTTTTCCTTTAAATCTTTTTTAATTTTTTGAATAACTTCGATAGCAACATTACTTTCCATTAATCCAAGTTCAAATTCCCAAAAAATTTCTTCAAACTTTTCATCATCTAATTTGAATTTCACAAAAGTTTCTTTAAGTTTAGAAAAAAATCCACCTTTTTTTTGAGTAACATCAACAACTTTTTCTTCTTCAATTGATTTTACTTCTTTCTGTTTTATTCCAATAGGTTCTTCTTTAACTTCTTCAATAACTTTTTCTTTTAAAGGTTCTTCAACAAGTTCAACAGTTTCTTCAACAGGAACTTCTTTTTTAACTTCAACTTTTTCCTTAGGCGCTTTTTTAATTGGTTTTTCTTCTATTATCTCTGTGGATTTAGGAATATCTTCTACAACTTCTTTAGATTTAGAAATTTTTTCAACTTCAACTTCAATAGGTTCTTCTTCAACAACTTTTTCTTCTTCAATTTGTTGAGTTTCTTCTTTCTTAGAAAATAATTTAGAAAAGAATCCTTTTTTTTCTTTCACAGGTTCTTCAACAGCATCTTGAACAACTTCTTTATCTGAATCCTCAATAGGAACTTCAACTTCTTCAATGGTTTCTGTTTTAGAACTAAATTTCTCTACAGTTTGTTTTATTTTCTCTTTCAAAAAGTTAAACATTTTACACCTGTTGATTTTTTTCAATCTCAGATTGAAGTTTTATAGCTTTAAGTGAAATCTTATCAAAAATATCTATTAATTTTTGTTTATGTTCTTTAAATTTAATTAAATGAGTTTCAATAACTTTAAGAGTATCTTCAAAAGATTTATCAACAATTATTTGAGATCCAACTGCAACTTTAATTTTTTCTAAATCAACTTTACCAACTGAAACTGAAATTCCAGGACTTAAAGGAAAGAAAATTTCTTCACTGCCTTGTTTTAAACCCTCTAAAGAATTCTTTGCATTTTCTAATTGTAAAATCTGATCTTCAGTAATATTCATAGATTGTTCTATTTGAGACAATTGTTGATTCACTAATTCTAATTCCATGTAGGCTTGTTGTTGTGAATTTTCCATTTTATTCTGAATAACCAAATGCTCTATCTGCATTTATAATTTCAGGACCACCTGAATGTTCTCCAATAATATATCCTGTATCGTTTGCAATAATTCCACTTTTAACTTGAGTAGAACCCATTTCAACAGTTCCACCAGTTAATTCTATACCTAGAAATTGTTCAATGAATTCTGCTTCTTCATCTGTGACGTCTGGCGTGATTAAACCAAATTTAGAATTGTGTGATAAACAACTACCAACATTAGGACTTTCTCCAATATTCATACGTTTAACATTTTCAGAAAAAATTGATTTTATTTGTTTTTCAGCAGATTCTTCAAATTCAGGATGTATTAAAACGCCTTTTTTTGTAGCACAAACATTTGTACCTAAACAAGTTAAATTAGTATGTATTTTTGCATATTTAATTCCTGATTTCTTTAAAATATCTTCTTCATGTTCAAAAATAATATCTGGAACAATTATGTTTTCTCCATCTGTAGAAGCGAAAACTCCTATTAAAGAAGTTCCTGCAATACTCATTCGGATTATTGGAACATGTAAGACTTCAGTTATAGTTTTATCTAAACTTTCAGGTACTTCGTTGCCAACTAATACAACTTTATCTGTAACTAACATATATAAACCAACTAGACCTGATCCTCGTATATTCATTTTAACTGCATGCATTATAAGAGAACCCCCTATTCATTTAAAAACATAACTATAAAACTAGTAATTTTTAATCTTTATAGGTCCAAAATGTTCTTTTTGTAGAAGTTCTAATTTTCTTTGATTTTCTAAGTTTAGAAGAG
>JAQUYS010000077.1 GCA_028691765.1 Candidatus Nanoarchaeia archaeon
TCCGCATCGGACTCTTCTCTGATGCAGTTGAAATACATGGCGTTTTCATCTTCCGCGCCGACCCACGCGCACACCCGTCCGTAGAGCGGCGAGAGCGCCATGCGGCTTTGCTGTTCGGCTTTCGCCTCGGCGATCTTTTCAGCGATTTTCGCCGGGTCTTTCAGGTTTCCGGTCTTGACCTCCGGCTCCGGCATCCGCTCGATCATGCTGGAATTTGCAATCGTTTCAATGTCAAAACTTAAATCCATCTTTCTGTTTCCTTGTTTTACGTGTTATAATTTTCCCTGCCATGCCGCGCCCATCCTTGCCGGGCTATGCCGTACCTCGCCATGCCGAGCCAATCCGCGCCATGTTCCTCGCCATGCCGAGCCACTCCATACCCTACCGCGCCGTGCCTGGCCATATTCCTTGCCCTGCTTTACCGGAGCCGGCCGCACCGCGCCCAGCCAGACCCTGCCATGCCCTGATCCTTGCCGAGCCATGCCGGACCTTGCACAGCCAGACCCTGCCAGTCCTAGCCAGGCCTTATTCCTTGATCTGTTCCGCAAGCATCATCTTTGCTGATGTGATTTGCCGCCGCATGCCGTCCTGTATTATGCGGGATTCGGAGGACAGCCGTTTTGTGTCCGCGCTTGCCGCGACGGTTACGGCTTTCGTCAGCCGTCCGACCGCTTGCTTTCGCAGCCGCACCGCTTCTGTGATTTTGTCTTCGGGTGCGGCGGCTACCCAGCTGCCTTTGAATGTTGGAACCATCACCACATTGTGCGCATCGAACAACCGGCCTTTCCAACATGCGATCACCGTTCCGAATCGCTGACTTTTGGTTGAGATTCGAAGTAATTTCGCTATATCATCCTTGCGGACTTCCGAACCCTCTTCCGGTACGCCGATTTCACGGATCAGCAAATCCACGTCCGCTTTCGTCGGAATTCGTTTGATTATTGTCGCTGTTTCCATTCCATTGTACTCCATCAAAGTTTTTTTACGTTGACGCTGAACCGTCCAAATTGTCCCGGCGATCCGCTTCCCGGCCTCCAATCGCACAGCCCGACGTAAAAACCGCCTTGTTTGAGGATTGTCGTAATTACGTCCTGCGTGAGCTGCTCGTCCAATACAGTAATCACTCCGTTTGCCGTCCAGTTTGAAATGCGCGGACGTACGCGGACGTGCTTTGCCATTCCAATTCTTGCGCGTTTCAGAAAAAGTTCCACACCGAGCGATTCGGCGACCTGCTGATGAACTTCGAAGTCTTCCTCGCTGTAAAGCGCCGCGAGCGGCTCCCATGGAATCGGGTTGCCGTTGGCAAGCAAATCCCATCCGAGACCTTCCGCGATGATGCCGCTTTGCGTCTGCGATTTCAACGATCCTCTTCCAGTCGGCGCCGCGCACTTTTTTCCGGCATCGCGAAGCATGCTCATGATGCAGTCAACATCAATTACGAGATTCTTGCCGTTATGGTAGCAGTAGGTCAACCACGTCCATGCCGGACTGCGGTCATCTCCCGCCACGGATTTGCTTTTATTGTTCGGGTTCTTTTGCCACGCCCGAACTGTTTCCGATCCGGCGATGTTGTCGGCGTGCATAATAATGGGGCTTTCTCCGGTGAGAGTAACCTGATACTTCTTCATCTCATTTCTTCTCCATATTGGGCAGTTCCTGAATCCCTCTGGCGATGGCCTCGGCGGTTCTCCACGCGTTGAAAAGTCCGTCCATCGCGTCGTACATCTCCCGGACCGCCGCCACACGGTCAGCGAAGGTTTCGCAATCTTCCGGGAGTTCGAGGCTTCCGAAGTTCCACGCGTCCGCGTCGAAGGTGAAGCGCCACACCCGTTCATCGCGAACCAGCGCGAGCTTCGCCTTGCGGATCATCTTCTTTTCGCGGAACATCGTTTCCAGTTCCGCGCTGTTGGCGACCGTATCGCCCTCGATCTTCGCCTTGGTGCAGATTCCGGTTTTGCCATCCTCCCGTTCGCTCGGGGCGAGGAGTTCGAGCGGCCCTTCGATCATCATCTGATTGTCGTCGCCGGGAAGATCGTCGCTCTGGATGGCGTTGAAGAGCCAGGTCAGGAATTCGCGTCCCGCCGTGAATCCATCCCCGTCCGCATTGGAATGTTTCGGAATCTCCGGCACGATGCCGAGGTCTTTGGCGACCAGCATCACCGCCGTGTCGCATTCCCTTGCGGATGTCGCGCCGATCAGGAGGCGGTCGCCGTCGAAGACCAGTTCCGTCCCTTTGACCGCCAGTGTCGCGTCTGCCATCAGGCGTTCGACGGATTCTTCTTTGATCTGGCGGCGTGCTTTCTTTGGGACGAACTCCGAGTTGTTCGCTTTCCTGTAGGCGGCTTCCTCGCGCTGGATCACCGCTTTCAGCAGTCCGGCGTCGATCTTTTTGGCGGTCGAACGCACGTTCAGCACCGCGTAGCCGTCGATCAGGCTGTTTCCCTCGGTGATCTGGCTGTCGAGCAGGATTTTTCCGCTGGCGAATCCGATGCTGACGCCGTCCGGCGTCGTTTTCACGTCGGAGATCGGGATCGCCGCTTTCTTTGCCGCGGCTTCGATCAGTTCGATTGCGCCGTTGTGCGGATTGTCATCAATCCGGTACATCGACAGTTTCAGTTTTCCTTTTTGAAAACCCATTGTTTTTTCCTTTTCTGTTGCGTGTTATCTTTTTGCCGCTGGTGGCGGCGGTGGAATCGTTCCGGCGGGGCGCGGAGGCGCTTGCTGCATCTGCGGAGCCAGTCCGGAAATCATTTGATTGAGGTTCGGCGGTGGCGGCGCGTTCTGCGCCGGAGCCGGTATCGCATTGCCGAACTTCTGATTTTGCTCGGCGATATACCGGGCGTCGTCGAACATTCCCATAAAGACATCCGCGCCGAATCCGAGCCGGGAGAGTGCTTTGCTGATTGTGTTGGTTTCCAACTTTTTCACAAACTCATCGTCCCACTTCGCGCCGGACTTGGAACGGCTTTTGATGTCGATGCTGTTGGCGATCTGGAAGCATGCGTCTTTGTCTCCATCCGGATAATGGAACTCCGCGTCGAGAAACGCCATTTCCATTTCCGCATTCAGCGTCCGCACCATATTCCTCAGTCCCCATGCGGAACCGTAAGGCCCCCACAGTTCGGTCGCCTGATGAATCTGGTAGTAGGCGTCGATGGCGGTGAAGCCGCCGCGCTGCGTGACGCGGCTGGTGTATTTCGGATCGGTTCCGCAGACGGCATCCCATATCGCGGTTTTATTCATGCCGACCAGCTTTCTGCGCGTTGATCTGCTTGTATGCGTCGTCCCACATCCTTACGCAGAGGTCGAATGCGCGGTCGGCGAAAACCTTGCCCATATTGCAGAGCGTCTTATCCCGTCCGTAGCTGGCGTACTGGATTTCTCCTGTTGACGGGTTGATTGCCAGCACGATGACAATGTCGTGTCCGCATGCTTGCTGAACGCGCATCGCATCATTAACGGTCAGTTTTCTATTTCCCATTTGCTTTTTCAGCCTTTCGTGATATATTGAGTTCAGCGTGTTATCTTTTTGAAACCGGAGGCGTTTAGCGTGCGTCTCCGGTTTCGTCTTTTTTTTGCTTCGGTGATTTCTCCGACGTTCATCTCGAACGGATATTCCCGTCCGTTGAGTTTCGCCG
>JAQUYS010000078.1 GCA_028691765.1 Candidatus Nanoarchaeia archaeon
TGCTGGGGGTGATTAATGTCCAGCACTCAAAACCGCGGGCATACTCCAAAACCGAGATCGCACTGTTTGAATCGGTCGCCAAAGCCGTCGGCGGCGCGATTGAAAACGCGTCCCTCTTTTCGGAAAAAGAAGCATTGAAAGAGGCACTGGAAACCAGAAAAATCATTGAAAAAGCGAAGGGTATTTTGATGAAAGAATTCGCCATCGGCGAAGATGACGCCTACAAGCTTCTGCACAAAAAAGCGATGGACAAACGCCTGCCGATGAAAGAAATCGCCAACGCCATCATCATCTCCTCGGAATTCAAAAAATAATTTGCAACCATTCTATAAAAAATCCGCCAAAAAGCGGATTTTTGTTCCCGATAAATCCTTGGTTATTTTGGCATTGCCGCCAGCTGTTTTTGCAGTTCGGCGATGAGCTGAATGATGAGTTGAATCAATAATTGTTTGACTTCGGCAATCTTTTGCAGAATCTCGGCGCGAGTCATTTTCTGCGGCGTTTCGGCCAGGGTCTGCGGATTGGAATCGGAAATCACCGGCGCGCCGGCCGTCTGGCTCACGCACCGCCCGGAAGCATTGCAAGTTTTGCCGCTGGTACAAGTGCCGCAACTGACCATTGCTCCACACCCATCGCTCCACGATCCGCACTGGTAGTTTCCCAAACTGGCGCAGGTTTTGGCAACACAACCCGCCGGAGAAACAACTGCCACCGCCACATTCGGAGTTTTGTCGCCAAACCATTCCACGCCGTCTTGCACCATCTGCCATTGAAAATTGTAAGCGCCGGGAGTTGCCGGCGCCTTCACGTCAAAAGTAAAGGTTTTTGCCTGGCCAGGCGCGATTTCTTCGCCGGCGGCAAGATAAACCCGACCCTCCCGCCAAATTCCATTATCCTGTGGATTTTGCGAACCAAGACGATATTGATTGGTTTCATTCCAATTATTCGTGCCAATATTTTCAAATATAATTGAAACCGGATAGGTTTGCCCGGCAACCATTGTTACAGGAATTGATTGTTGCAAAAATTCCGCGGCGTTGTTATCCACAACGCATAAATTATTGATACATACCGCTGAAGCACAAACATCATTTTTGGAACATCCCCAACCATTGGGCTTTAAACCGCAATAGCCATCCAGGCAAATATCAGAAAGACACTCGCTGGCGGAAGTGCAAGTTGATAAATCAACTTTTTTATTGTCAACACAGATTCCCCCGGAACAGGTTTGATCGTTGGCACATTTATTATCCGTATCCACCCAAGCTTTACCGGCGGCGTTACAAACTTGACAACCGATAACCGCACCGGGACCGCAAATCACGCCGCTATTAAATGCGGGAACGGGCCCTGTCCCGTCGGCAGTGATATTCGTGCTTGACAACTTCGATCCGTTAATCGTCGGTATGATCTGTGCTTGCAAGTTACCATAGACATTATTGCCCGATCCAGTATGCCCACCCAAAGATTGGCCATTATCCGCCACATTTATACCAATCAATTGTTTATCAATACCGCTTATCTTGGAACCAATTTGAACGCCGCCGTCTAAAAGCCAGAACAAATACAGCCTTTGCGCGGCCATATCAATATAGTCAATCCTGTTGATGCTACCACCAATCGAAACATACATTCCGTCAAATGGAACATTCGCGCCATTGCGATAATCATACCAGCGGGAGAAATTATTTACTTCAACATAATTCGTTCCTTTATTTTTGACCGAATCAATAATCGTTGACGCTTTATTCGTTGCCTCATTGTTGCTGACTATGGTATTCTGCGAATGATCGCAGACATCAATACCGTCGCGATCCCAGGAATTGGCATCATCAATTTGGCCATTGTCATTGCACTGGTTATTTGTAACAACCGATCCATCAGAATACCAATAATCAATACCATTAGCTCCGTTGTATTCGCAAATATTATGATCTATCAGGCTATAGGCATTATTGGCAGAATCGCCCTTTCCCCTTGATATAATTCCGGAATTCCCGGTCCCTCGCACTACATTATATTCGATCTTTGAACGGGATACTATTATTCCGAAACCCCAGCTTCCGGAATAAGTATTATTTTTAACGCCGAAACTGACAATATTATTGTTATAAATATGCAAATGCTCGCCGTTAATCGCGCCTAGGGCGCTGTCCATTTTATTGTTCAAAATCTGGTTGTAATATACTTTCGCATACTCACCTCTGTTATCCGGATCAGTTTTACCCTCAAGCGCGATCGGCAGTCCGTATCCATTGCGGATTGTATTATATCCGATATTAATCGTATTTTGGCCGCGGCCATAGATCCCATAACCCACAAAATTCCATAAATTACTGTTAAATCCAAAAATATTATTGTGCAATATCGCCGAACCTGCCGCTGATGAAGTAAATTCAATACAATGGACAAATTTGCCGTTGCCATCAAAATTCAAATGTGAAATATTAAATCGGCCGTTTTCCGCCCAAACCATGCGACTATTATTAACGGTCGCTTTAATTGTCGGTGGATTCGCAGGAGTATTAGCTGTCAATTCATAAATGACATCGTTGCCCGGTATGGTAATGGGTGTACTGCCGATATTATAAGAACCGTCAGTAATCAGCTTGACGGTTTTTTTAGTCGCTAGCGCTTGGTTAATTTCGTTTGCATCATCAACGCCGTCGCAAATATAATCAGCCCCCGAACCCTGGTGCCCAACCGTCACATACTCACCGGCCGCAACAACACCCGTAAGGCCGAAAAAAAAATAAAAAAGACTCGCTATTAAAATATTGCCGGAAAAATTTTTTATTTTCATTGTTTCATTAGACCTACTGCACAAAGATTACGCGATGAAATTTTCAGATTTCGCGCGAGCCGAATGAGGAGAGAGTAGGCATATTGGCTCAAATATGCCGACAGCTGACGAATTTGGCGTAGCCGAAATATGGAAATTGCAGTAGTAAATCTTTGTGCAGTAGGTCTATTAATTATTTTTGCATCCCTGCCAGCTGTTTTTGCAGTTCGGCAATGAGCTGGATGATGAGCTGAATTAACAGTTGTTTGACTTCGGCGATCTTTTGCAGTACCTCGGCGCGAGTCATTTTCTGCGGCGTTTCGGTCAGGGTCTGCGGATCGGAATCGGAAATTACCGGCCCGCCGATTGTCTGGCTCACGCACCGCCCGGAAGCATTGCAAGTTTTGCCGCTGGTACAAGTGCCGCAACTGACCATTGCTCCACACCCATCGCTCCACGATCCGCACTGGTAGTTTCCCAAACTGGCGCAGGTTTTGGCAACACAACCTGCCGAAGAGACAACTGCCACCGCCACATTCGGAGTTTTGTCGCCAAACCATTCCACACCGTCCTGCACCATCCGCCACTGGAAATTGTAAGTACCAAGAGTTGCCGGCGCCTTCACGTCAAAATTGAAGGTTTTTGTCTGGCCTTCCGGGACACATTTACCAAGTGCGGCCGAATTATTTAAATTATAAGCTTTATAAGGAGAATTGACTTGCGATCTAAGTGCATTGAAATTAATATCACTTACTTTTTC
>JAQUYS010000079.1 GCA_028691765.1 Candidatus Nanoarchaeia archaeon
GGTTCAGACGTGTGCTCTTCCGATCTGCAGAAGACCTGGGAATGCCTTTCATCGGCGTGTACGGTGCCTGCTCCACGTCGGTCCAAAGCCTGACCCTGGCCTCCGCTCTTGTTGACGCCGGGTTCGCGAAGTTGGCGCTGGCCGCGACCAGCAGCCATTACCAGACAGCCGAACGGCAGTTCAGGTACCCGATAGAGCTGAACATCCAGCGGAAGTCTACCTCACAGTACACCGCGACCGGAGCAGGAGCTGTGCTGGTAGGGCAATCGGGGGGCAAGGTCAAAATCACCGAGGCCACACTGGGGCGGGTGATAGATACGGGAACCAAGGATCCCAACCAGATGGGCCCGGCCATGGCGCCAGCCGCGGCCGACACTATCTTCAGCCACCTGGCCGACACCGGGCGCGATCCTGCGTTCTACGATGTGATCATCACCGGCGACTTGGGCAGTGTGGGAGCGGAGATCCTGCTCGAACTGATGCAGCGCCGTGGGGTGCCTCTGGGCGACAACTACGCTGACGGCGGCGTCACGCTGTTTCAGGGTGTGCGCGGAACAGGTGTGGGGGGCAGTGGTTGCGCCTGCTCGGCATTGATAATGGACGGATTCGTGTGGAAGAGGATGTGCGAAGGCGAGATCAGACGGGCCCTGGTCGTGGCCACAGGCGCTCTGCTATCCACGCTTACCTGGCAGCAAGGCGAGTCAGTGCCCTGCATCGCCAATGCAATTGCGCTTCAGCTCTGAGCGACTTATGAACTGGGGGGAAGATGCCTGGACTACATCATCGCGTTTCTGGTTGGAGGCGCCATCTGTGCCGCCGGCCAGGCCATGCTGGACCTGACCAAGATTCCTCCAGCGCACATGCTGGTGCTGTTCGTTGTGATCGGGGCCGTTCTATCAGGGTTCGGAGTGTATGATTGGCTGGTCGAATTCGCAGGCGCCGGGGCGCTAGTGCCGGTGTCCGGTTTCGGGCACTCCATCAGCCGCGGATCTCTGCTCGAGGCACAAAGACTGGGAGTGATTGGGCTGTTCACCGGGGCCTTCGAGTTCACCGGGCTCGGAGTGGCCACTGCAGTGTTCTTCTCGGCCTTGATCGCTCTGATCGCCAACCCAAAGGCATGAGCCTGGTGGTGGGAGTGCCGCGCGGCCTCCTGTTCCACGAGTATGGCCCCTTCATGCTCGAATTGCTGCGCCAGTGCGGCGCCCGGGCCGTGCTTTCTCCCGTGACCAACAAGCAGATCCTCCAGGCGGGGCTGGAAGTCTGCGTGGATGAAGCCTGCCTTCCGGTCAAGGTCTTCTTCGGGCATGTCGCCTATCTTGCAGAACAGGTAGACGCGCTATTCGTTCCGAGATTCGTCAGCATTGAGCGTGGGGCGTACATCTGCCCCAAGCTGATGGGATTGCCCGACATGATACGTGCCAGGGTGTGCGACGCGCCAAGGATAGTGGATCCGTGCATCGACGTGTCGCGAGGGCTCGGAAAGACGGCGAGATCAGTCGCCCAGCTCGGACCGGCGCTCGGCGTAAGCAGCGGCCGCGTGGCAATTGCGCTGGCCAGATCCATGAGGGTAACATCCGGGCGCGCCAACACGCAGCCAGGTGACGGGCGAAGGACCGGAGCCAGCGGCGCGATGTGCATAGGTGTTCTGGGGCATGATTACAGCCTCAACGATCCGTACATCAGCCTTGATCTGATGAACAAGATCCGGCGGCTGGGGGCTTCGCCTGTGACAGCCAGCATCTACTCACACAAGGAAATGGCCAGATGGGAGCGGCAGCGGGCCAGGCGCGGCGCCAAGCGCCTCTTCTGGACGTACGGTCGCCGCCTGCTGGGGGCGGCGTGCCGATGGCTCGACACCGGCGAAGTGGACGGGATAGTGCACTTGATGAGTTTCGGTTGCGGGCCGGAATCATTCATCGCTGAGGTCATCCAATATGAGGCGAGTGAGCGCGACTGCGTGCCTCTGCTGTGCATCAATATCGACGAGCACTCCGCGGAGGCCGGGCTCTCCACGCGCCTGGAGGCATTCATCGACACGGTCGCTATGAGGAAGTGCGAACATGCGAGTCACCTTCCCACATCTGGGCAACCTGTGGATACCCGCTAAGGCGTTCTTCTCTTCGCTCGGTTTTGATGTGATCACTCCGCCTCCCACCACGAAAAGGACACTGTCTATAGGGGCGAGGCACACCCCTGACGGCGCCTGCCTTCCTCTGAAGGTGACCATGGGCAACTTCATCGAGGCGGCTGAGCTGGGGGCCGACACGATCTTCATGGTGGGTGGAATCGGGCCCTGCAGGCTGGGATACTACTGCGAGCTTCAGCGACGCGCACTGGCCAGAGCGGGCTGCAATGCTCAGCTGATCGTGGTGGAACCTCCACTGTCGGATCTTCGGGGATTTGCGAGCGTGGTTAGAACAATCAAACGCCGAGCCACGCTCGGGCAGATTCTGGAGGCAAGCCGGCTTGCGTGGGCCAAGTTCGGGGCGGTGGACACGCTGGACCAGGCAGCCAACATGGCGCGATGGCGCGAATCCGACCCCGGAAGGGTGGACGCTTGCGTAAGGCGCGGGTTTGTGCTGCTCGAGGAGGCCGAGACGTGCGACGCCGTGCATGATGCGGTGGGGCAGACGCTCCACGATGTGGAATGTTGCACCGAGGCAAGATCCGGACCGGCACTGCGTGTGGGAGTTGTGGGCGAGATTTACGTAGTGATGGAGCCGGCGGTGAACATGGATGTCTGCAAGAAGCTGGGGCGACTGGGCGCTGAGGTAGTACAGCCCATCACGTTCTCCCATTGGATCGAGTCGCACATCGTGTGCGACATAGCCCGGTGGATGCCGAGACCCGATGTCCTGTCGTGGTCCCGCCCCTACCTGAGGCATTTCGTGGGAGGACATGGAGTCGAGAGCGTGGGGCACTCAGTCGAGATGGCGCGGTCGGGCCTCGCCGGCGTAGTGCACATAGCGCCCATGACGTGCATGCCCGAAATCGTAGCCCAGAGCATCCTCCCATCCGTGAGCCGGGCTGAAGGTATGCCAGTGATGTCGCTCAACGTGGATGAGCACACAGCTGATGTCGGTTTCGACACCAGGCTCGAGGCCTTCTGTGACTTGCTGCTCGCCAGAGCGCACGAGGCAGGCGAGGCGTCGCCATACCCATGTCATCGCCCGGTTTCCACCTGACGATGGTCTGTGCTATAATCGAGCGCAGGGGAGGTGGCGCCATTGAGTGGCAATGATCTTCTGTATTTCCTTATGACCCTGCCCATCCTCCTGCTCGCGCTGTCGGTGCATGAGTACGCGCACGCCCTGGTCGCGGTGAAGCTGGGAGATGGCACTCCCAAGTGGGAGGGGCGCCTCACGCTCAACCCCCTGGCTCACCTCGATCCCGTAGGCCTTCTGGCGTTGGTGCTCACCAGGCGGTTTGGCTGGGCGAAACCTGTCAGGGTCAACCCGTCGAACTTCGCCAACCGCGAGGCGGGGATGGTGATGGTGAGCCTGGCCGGCCCAGGGGCCAA
>JAQUYS010000080.1 GCA_028691765.1 Candidatus Nanoarchaeia archaeon
ATTGATGGTAATTCCATTTCTCGATTCAGAACGTAGAGCCTCGTATTCTTCCTGTGCAGACACTGAATCATAGAATGCTTTTTCAAGTGTACATTTTTTAAGTATTTCACAAGCATTACATACATAAGGCGGTTTTGATAGTCTTGGGCATATGTATGGTTCATACTCGTCACAAAGAGAAATACAGTATTTACAGGAAAAACAGAACCTGTTATTACCGGAAGTGCAGGTATCACAAAGATGCCTCACATCACAGCCTAAGCGATGGGAACAGTTGTTGAAAGATCTGCCAAAAGCGCCAGTTTTCTTAAAGCAGCGATGAATCTTGATTTCTTTAGATATTGTTGTACAGTCCCGTCCAAGCTTGCGTCCTATTTCTTTAAAAGAGAAATGGTCACTAAGAAATTGCTTGATCATAATTCTATCCGTTAAATTTAGATGTTTATGAATTGCCATAATAGTACCTCCGTTTTTAACCGGAGATATGGGCAAAGGTATAGCAGAAAAACTATAACAGAAAGTTATGGTATTTGAAAGAATAATTTCCATCTTCATACTTTGAAAGACTAACTTCTACCTTTTGAGAGAAAGGGGTGGAATTTACTTTTATGTAATCGTAAGGTGAATTGAAAAGTTAAGTTCCACTTTGTAGAATTAAATTCCACCCAAAAGACACCCAAGTGAAAAAATACCACTAAATTGAGACTAATTATGGTACTTTTATAGTGATTTTGTTATAATCAAAACGAAAATATCATGTTTTTACCGGATTTTTGGGTATAGGAAAACGAAAGTAAAAAATAACCGTTTTTTTGCAATGGTAAATTCTACTCCTGAATTTTTGATTATGGGTTCTTTGCCTTTGCAGTTATATCTCCGGTGTGTTTGATTTATTTTTTTAGAAGAGATGGCTGCAGGGTGATATCTTCGGCGGGGATATGTCTGCAGCCGAGCTTTTCTAAAAGATCATTTCCATGAATAAAGGCAAACGCCTCATAAGGACTCTTGTCACCAAGCTTCTTTCTGCCATAAGAATTTATATGGTCCATCATAAGATCAATGTCATGCTGGCAGAACGAATCCAGGCTAGTGCCCTTTGGAATGATGCGCCTTATGAATTCGTGATTGTTTTCGGCAGCACCTTTTTGGAAAGGCGAGGACGGATCGCAGTAAAACATGCGAGTGCGTCTGTTTCCATCGCTGTCAAATTCAATGGCTTTCGGATTGGAGAATTCACTTCCGTTATCACCCAAAAGGAGCTGGAATAGCTTCATAAAAATATCGGGTCTGAGTTCCAGGTAAAGTCTCTCGAAGATATCAATTACTGACTTCGAATCGTTTGAATTCCTGATGAAAGCAAGCATCAGCTCCGATTCAACAAAATGCAGTGTTAGAAGTACTTTGCCTCCCTTTATGCCCTCAACACTATCTATCTGTACTACAGGTGTATCCGGATTTACTTTCATAAATTCTAAATAATCATCGTATGTACGTCCTACACGGCAGGCCTTATCCACCTTGAAATATACCTGTTTTTTTCTTGGACGATATCTGACTTTTCTTGGCAGATCGATATTCCGGGCAGTAAATATGTTGTAATTCACATAATTGTAAACAGTTTTTTCGCTTAGCATGATGGCATCAGGATTTGTCATGCAGATATGGTGTATGGACTGACCTTTTCTAATCAACGGACTGATGATTTCATCCAGATGTGCAGCCTCATTTTCACTGATTGTAATCCCTGTTCTCGCTTCGGAACGTAATGTTTCGTATTCCTTTTGTGCAGAAGTGGGGTCATAAAATGCTTTTTCAAGTGTGCATTTATTAATGTTTCCGCAGCCATTACATACATAGGGCGGCTTTGAGAGTTTTGGGCATGTACATGGTTTATATCTGTCACAGATAAAGATACAGTGTCTACAAGAAAAGCAGAATCTATTGTTACCGGCAGTGCACACATTACAAAGACGTCTTACATCACATCCTATACGATGGGAACAGTTGTTGAAAGGTTTTCCAAAAGTACCAGTTTTCTTAAAGCAACGATGATTCCTGATTTCCTTGGAGATTGTTGTACAGTCCCGCCCAAGCTCGCGCCCGATTTCTTTGAAGGAGAAACGAGAATCAATAAATTGTTTAATCATAATTCTATCTGTCAGATTCAGATGTTTTTGAGGTGCCATAATATTACCTCCGTTATATACCGGAGATATTGCAAAGACATATCAAAAACACTATATCAAAAACACCGTGATATTTGTAAGACTTATTTCCACTTTTATATTTGTATGACTAACTTCTACATTTTGAGAAATTGGGGTGGAATTTACTTTTTCAATTGAGTCAAACATAATAGTTTTGATTAATTCTTCGTCAAACTATTTAATGATTGTCCTTTTTATGTTATTATCTTTATCTGTGACTTTATAATAAAAAAATAGAAACCTCCCCGACAAAAGTTTGGTTTCTATCTGTCACAAATACCTTACAGATAAGGCTCTTATATGATAACTATTATTACGGATAAAATCAATACCCTAAATCAAATTTCTTATAATAATTTTCTACAAAACATAGAAATGCACCAACTCTCATGTTTTTGTGGTTTATCGGGTTGTCTCATTAAACATGGATATTACACCCGTTCAATCAAAACTTCACATGGTATAATCCAACTTTCTATACTCAGGGTAAAATGTAAGCATTGTGGTAAGACACATGCTATATTTCCTGCCTTAATTGTTCCTTACTCCAGAGTTTTGCTTAATACTCATTTATCCATTATTACTGCCTATATCTCTAAATCTTCTTTCGAACCTATTATGATGGCTAATGAATATATTGATGAAAGTAATATTAAATACATAATCAGACAATTCCTAAGACACTGGAAGGAGTGTATTGCTTCTTTTAGATTTTCTGTTTTTGATTCACCTGATATACTTTCTAAGCAGTGTCTTAATACATTCAAAAGGCAGTTTATGCAGATTAAATGCACTGCAAATATTTTATTTTGCTAAAACCACATAAGCTAGTTTTACCTTTCATTATCACTACTATAAAATCAATCTATAATTAAAATTTAGGAGGATTTTTAACAATGAATGATGAAACTAGACAAAAAATAGCTCTTTTCAGATATGGAATCATAGCTCCTGTTGTTAGTGGAACTTATGATGAAGGTAAAAGTATCAAAGGGTTTTTTCGTGATGCCGCAGGTAAAGTTTATACTAATCCAAGTGGGGAAGAAACAAAAGTATCTGCCTCTACATTGGAAAGATGGTACTATGCTTACAATAAAGGGGGTTTTGATGCACTTATTCCCATGAGGCGCTGTGATACAGGCAAACCTAGAAAAATTGATGAAGATATTATGGAGCAGATACGTTTCTTAAAAAAGGAATATCCAAGAATTCCTGCAACTCTTATACATCAAAAGCTTTTAGATAATGGTACAATAAACAAAGGTGATATCTCACTTTCAACTGTTAGCAGATTTGTAAAT
>JAQUYS010000081.1 GCA_028691765.1 Candidatus Nanoarchaeia archaeon
CCGAAAACAAATCAAGACTTCTACCAAGAAGGAGAACCAATCACTCCAAAATCATCTAAATCAGCAGATGAAGTGAACCAATTTGTTTCTTCAAACGTACAAAATTGCAACACAAGAGATATGATGCTAACGTCAGATATGGCTATTGAATCATCAGGAGCAATGACAAAATCATTAGAATACTCAACAACAAATGTTCAAGTTGAATCAATTGATGAAGGAGATATAATTAAAACAGACGGAAATCATATATACACAATAACTGGAAACACATTGTTCATAATTCAAGCATATCCTGGAGAAGAGTCAAAAATACTCTCACAATATAAATTTGAAAACCAACCAACAGGACTTTTCATAAAAGAAGACAAAGCCCTAGTTTACGGAACAATAACAAACTATGAAAATATAGACGAATCAATATTACCTGGAACACAATTAACATTTACACAATTATTTGACATATCCGATAGAGAAAATATAAATTTAATCTCAGAAAAAGTATTTGAAGGGTATCCAACAACACCAAGAATGAAAGACGACGAAGTGTACCTAATAACAACATCGTATTCTTTCGCACATCCTTTACCAATATATATTGATGGAGGAGTAGTACGAGATGTGAACCCTAGAAAAATGTATTATTATAACATGCCATATTCTTCAACATCTTTTGCAGGAATACAAAGTATAAACATAAACACAGGAGATTTAGTTGATCAAAAAATCATAGCAACTCAAAGCGGTACTGAAATTTACGTTTCAGAAAATAACATTTATTTAGCATCCACAGAATACATAAACGAATGGGAAATAAGTAGAGAAATCACAAAAAAATTAATCCAACCAAAACTAACTGCAAAAGATTCTGAATTAATTTCAAAAATAAATTTAATCGAATCAGATATTTTATCAAATTATGAAAAAGAACAAAAAATTTATCAAATTTATTCAAATGCAATATTAAGATTAAGTAGAGAACAACAAGAACAAATGCAAGAACAAATAGAAAAAGAAACTTACGAAGATTTAGAAAGATTAGAATACAGAACATTTACAACAATAAATAAAATAAATTTAGATAATGGGAATTTACTTTTAGATAACAGCGTTAAAATACCTGGAAGAATAAACAATCAATTTTCAATGGATGAGTTCGACCAAATATTACGAGTTACAACAACCATTGATCAAGTGTGGAATAAAGGAGAAACAATTCCTTCTGAAAACCACATATATACAATAACACCAAAAATGGAAATAATGCAATCACTAAAAGGCATAGCAAAAACAGAAACAATATATTCTTCAAGATTTATAGAAAATAAATTATATCTAGTAACATTTAGACAAGTAGATCCATTCTTTGTATTCGACTTATCAAAAGGAGAAATAAAAGAACTAGGTCAATTAAAAATACCGGGTTATTCAAGATATTTACACCCATATGATGAAAATCATTTAATTGGTATTGGTAGAGATTCAACAGACGAAGGAAGAGTAGAAGGATTAAAAATATCTTTATTTGATGTTTCAAATCCGCAAAATCCAATTGAAAAAGCAAAGTATGTTTCAGACCAAAAATATTCTTCTTCAACAGCAGAATATGAACACAAAGCATTTCTATTTTCAAAAGAAAAAGAATTGTTAGTTATTCCAATGTACAGTTATGACTATCAAACAAATGAAAATTATAATGGTGCGTTTGTTTTCAAAATAAACGAAGAAGAAATTACATTAAGAGGTTTAATTGACCATAGTTCAGCACAACAATATGGCTCAGGAGTAGAAAGAAGTCTATACATAGAAGACGAACTATACACAAAGTCACCAAGCCTGTTAAGAATAAATTCGTTGGATGATTTAAGTTCAATAAAAGCTTTAATCTTAAAAGAAGAAACTACTGGAGACATTCCAGTTTATTAAAACTTTCTTCTAATTTTTTTATCTTTTCATGAGTTTTAATTAAATTAGAATTAGCCATATCAAGAACAGATTGAATATATTCTTCATCAACAATCAATTTACCATTTATCCCAATAGGAGCATCTATTTTTTCACTGCCATTAATCTTGACCACAATTTTATTTTTAATTGTAAGTATGCTAGAATGTTTAATTCCAATTTCCCCACATAAATCAAGAATTTTTTGAGCACAATCTAAATCCCTACAACAAACATGCAGAATAAAAGGTTCTTGTTTAAACATAACTAATGTAGAAGGCAAATTATTAAGTGAATTCCAAATTTCTTCAAAAGAAACAACATCGTGGGAAACAAAAATCCAATTAGCAGTATTCTTTTTCTCTTTATCAATCATAGTAAAAATATTGATCCTCCCAGAACAAGAAGAAGTTGTAAAAAAATCTTTACTCGCATTTATTTTTTGAATTAAAGGAATTAAGAACTCATCTACACTCCCTTTTTTAGATTTATCTATAGAACTTAACTTATCCAATGTAGATTTTTTTAAAAATTCAAACTCCATAAGAAAATAAAAATAAGATTTATTTTATAAACCTTAACTAAATGGAAAAATAAAATCTAAGAATTTCTGCCAAAACGATTTGAAAACAGAACTACCTGCGACAGGCTCTTCATATTTTAAACCATTTGAGTCATAAACAGGTTCTTCCTCTTCTTCAACAACAGGAGTAACCTCTTCCTCTTCTTCCTCTTCTTCAACAACAGGAGGAATCACAGGAGTACCTGAACAAGTCATTTTGAAAAACACACCTTCAGAATCAGTAACTTTCCATTTATCGTTATAAGCTTCAACAAGAACATAATAAGTCTTAGCTTCGGTCTTTAAAGGAAGTTTAAATCTTTGAATATATTTATCTTCTAGATCTATTTGAAGTCGGTCAGTTTTATCTTCCCAATCCAAACTATATTGATTACTCTTAACAACAATCAAAACTTGTTCTTGATCATTATAACCCGTGTTTTGAACTTCAACATCCATATAAACAAAACCCTTGCTACAATCAACAGGATTTTCTGAGAATGTTATTTTTCTAATTAAAATCTCATCTTTAGGATTAACTAATTCAAAGTCCAAAGTTTTGGAAACATAATGTTCGAAATTAAATTCTTCATCATCACCAAAAGCTTCCAATAAAAAGCTAATAGTTTCATCTTCTACATCATCTTTATCAATTTCAAACTCAATTTCAAAGTCTTGAATGTCGTCTGCATCAATATCTTCTTCATCGGATTCTTCACCATCAGCAAAGTCCCAATCATTATCGGAATCAATTTTAAAATACACATTCTCAATAGCAACATCGTCATCATCAGAATATCTATTTTCAATAGAG
>JAQUYS010000082.1:0-1751 GCA_028691765.1 Candidatus Nanoarchaeia archaeon
CTTTTCTCGATCACTGCGTGTTTCATCTGGACGGGCCGGGCGCGCTGAGGCATCTTGACGACATTCTTGCGATAAAAGATATCGATGTTCTGCAATGGGTTCCCGGGGCAGGGCAGCCGCCTGTTTACGAGTGGCTTGACGTTCTGAAAAAAGCGCAGAAAGCTGGCAAGGGTTTGCAGATATATGGAGTCAATCTGGATATAATAAAGAGAATAAGCCGGGAGCTTTCTCCTGAGGGAATCGTCTATTGTCTTGACGCTAAGAGCCGTAAGGAGGTTGAGGAAACAACTGACTGGCTTGAAAAGAACACTTGAAAAAGTTCTTATCTGTATTACCTTTCTGTGGATACAGGAGTAGCAGAGAGGCGGGTTTGATGTCAGATTTTCTGAAAAAAATGCAGAAAAAAATATCGGAATTTTTCCTTGAGGAAGATAAAACGTCCAAGGAAAATCCGCCGGTGGAGAGTCCGCACCATCCGGGGCTTGAAGATACACAGGCCGTTATGGTGGAAAGCGATACGACTTCCCTCGATCTTCTGAAAGACCTGAATAAACCCCTCTGCCAAAAGCGAAGAGAAGAACCGGCGGAAATAGTCGACAGTGAATACTGGTGGTGCTTTGAGGGGCATCCTCCGGCGGTGAATGTCCACTCTTTCGAAGAGA
Organism: Candidatus Nanoarchaeia archaeon; assembly: GCA_028691765.1. GTDB lineage: Archaea > Nanobdellota > Nanobdellia > Woesearchaeales > SKGA01 > JAQUYS01. The sequence goes on from JAQUYS010000082.1 coordinate 663, forward strand.
TAGACGACGATAAAGTCTGCACCGAACTCAACCGCAGAATAGACAATGACGAATTTCCGGTAATAGAAATACCGGATAATATAATGAAGACATTGAGCATCCTCAATAATCCCGAGTTCGACTTTGCCGACGTGGCGCACCTGATCAACCGCAGTCCGTCGATGGCGGGCGAATTCATAAAAGTCATAAATTCCTCGCTGTACAGCCGCGGGATAATAATACACGACCTCAAGCTTGCGCTGCCACGGCTCGGAAAGGAAAACGTCAAGGCGTTGCTCTATATGTACTCGACGAAGATGTGCTTTGTCAACCATCCGCTTTTCAACAAACTGGCGGAGAACATCGTGGACCACAGCTACGCGACCGCGATCATCGCCAGCTATCTGAGTCAGCGCTATTATCCGGATCCGGACGGAGCGTTCCTCGCGGGATTGCTTCACGACATAGGCAAGCTCGGCATATTAAAGGCTATTTCGGAAACCTACAAGCTTCCCAAGAAGTGCGATTTCGAAGTACAGCTCGAAATATTCGACAACATTCTGCCGGAACTGCATGGAAAGGCCGGGCGTTTTCTTGCCGAAAACTGGAAGGTCAACAAGACTGTCATCTCCGCGATCGAGCATCATCACGATTTCATGGATTATGGTTTCGGGGAAGACGAGCAGCTTGCCTATCACCTGAGCGCACTGGTTAATATTTCCGACGCGATGGCCAGGATACTCGGCTATGGTCAGAGGATAGACGCCGTAAATATATTCAGTCTGCCCGCCACTATAGACCTTTCGATCTCAAGAGATTTCGAGACTGTCTCGTTTCTCAATAATATTCCCGGGATAGTCACTTTTAAATCTCAGGAAAAGTAGTTATATTACATCATAATATTTATTTGATAAAATACGGGAGCTGTCATGCGGGGAAGCTTGCGGGATATTCTTGAGGCCGTCTATAGATATTTTTTCGTCGAGAGCGAAAAGAAGCCGGATACTTTGTCTGAGGCCGGACAGCCTATTCCCCATCCTTCCGTGATCGATCCTTCTTTGCTTACGGATACAGCGACAAAGACTTTTCAGGCAAAGCCGAAAGCCGATA
>JAQUYS010000082.1:1761-3278 GCA_028691765.1 Candidatus Nanoarchaeia archaeon
GATATTCTGAATGCCGTTTACAAATACTTCTTCGTCGAAACAGATAAGAAGTCCGAAAAATCCGAAGACGTGCAGCTCGTTCCCCATCCACACGCAATCGAGCCTTCTTCTCTTTCGGATACCGCTACAAGAACCTTTATTGCAAAGCCGAAAGCCGATACGGAGAAAGCCGAGGAAAAACCCTGGTGGGATTTCGCCGGACACCCGGCTTCGCAGGCGCCGGTCTTCGATATTCTCCAGGACGACAGGATAGTCGAAGAACTTAACCGCAAACTCGACGCCGACGAGTTTCCCGTTATCGAAATACCCAGCAACGTGATGAAGGCAATGAGCATCCTCGACAAGAAGGATTTCGAATATCCCGAAATAACCGACCTCATAAGCCGCAGTCCGGCTATGGCCGGAGAATTTATAAAGACCTTCAATTCCGCACTCTATTTCAGGGGAGAGACGATCAACGATCTGAAGGTGGGCCTTCCGCGTCTGGGCAAGGAAAATATAAAGGCAATGCTTTATATGTATTCGTCCAGGATGAATTTCTCGTCGAACGTGCTTTTCAACGGGCTTGCCAAGAACATAGTCGAGCACTGTTATGCCGTCGCGCTTCTCGCAAATTACATAGGGCAGGATTATTACGCCAATCCGGAAGAGGCGTTTATCGCCGGGCTTCTTCATGATATCGGCAAGCTGGGCGTTCTCAAAGCCCTGACGGAAACATATGAGATGCCTGAGGAGAGTGATTTCGAGATGAGCGAGGACGTTTTTGACCATATCTTTCCACTGATTCACGAACGTGCGGGTGAATTCCTCGCCAGCCACTGGAAGATCAGCGAAAGCATAAAGTTCGCGATAAAACATCATCACGATTTCAATACCATGGAAGAAATCGATCCGGATCTGGAGGAGTATCACCTGGCGGCCCTGATAAACCTCTGTGATTCGATGGCCAGGATCCTCGGCTACGGCCGGAGAATATCTAAAATGAATATCTTCGATACCGATGCTGCCAGGATATTGTCCTTTGAAAAGGATAATTCAACAGAGGTCTTTCTCCGGAAGATACCGGAAATGCTCTCTGTCAAAACGAAGTAAATATGACTCCGAACAAGAAAAAGAAGCCTTATTCGCTGTTCTTTATTTCCCTTCTGTTCATTTTCGGGGTAACTATTCTTTTTTCGTATTTGAACTTTGTCGCATATGAGGATTTCGCCAACGAGCGGGAACGCAGAGAGCTTGCAATCTTCGTACGGCTGATGGCTTCACGTATAGAAGCCGAATTCAGAGAAATAATCTCCGATATGAAGATGGTCGCGGACTCCGACGAAATCATTGCCTTTTTCAACGACGGTAAAATTGATCTTCCTCATATAGACGAACTTAGACGGCTGGTTTCCGAGGATGTCAAGGGACCCGTTTACTTTCTCAATTCGAAAGGCATATGCATTGCACGCTACCCGGATATGAAGGATCGGATTGGCCGGAACTATATGGACAAGCCCGGCGTGGCGGAGGCGTTG
>JAQUYS010000083.1 GCA_028691765.1 Candidatus Nanoarchaeia archaeon
GATTCATTTACTTAACGACACGTCTAGGGGTCCAACTCTTGAGATTTTGATAACTTTAATGCGACATATGTTGCCTGAGCTTCAAATTATTGGTTTGTCTGCTACTATAGGTAATTCTTCTGAATTAGCTTCTTGGCTTGAGGCTGAATTGGTTGAGGATTCTTGGAGACCAGTTAGATTAGATAAAGGCGTAATAGTAAATGATATTATACATTTTCCGTGAATTAAAATCTTTTATTTTATACTCGCTACGTTTCGCCTAGTGTGACTGGCGTGGAAAATACTATTTATTTTGAAGAATAATAAGAAAAATAAAAAATAAAAATTAAGCTGCAAGTCCTAACTTTTCAGAGATAACATGCATTTCTATTTTTAATTGTTCTAGAATGTGAATCAAATCTCTTGTCGCTCTCCAGTTCATTTTATGTAAATCTTGATCTTTTTTTAATTTTTTATCAAACTCTTCGAGTTCTTGAGAAAATTTAACTGGATTTGAAACATTTTGCCTAAGTGCAATTAATTCTCCTCTAATAAATCTATCTAATTGATATAACATACCTATTTCTTTTTCTACTTCAGTTAGAGCTTCTTTCCCTTTGGCAATTAAATTTAAAACTTTTTCAGTATATTTATCGGAATTGGCTTTATCAGACATACTTTCAAAAACCTTATGGAGAGTATAGGCATATTTCTTATCTCTTATATCTCCTCTAAAAATGTTATTAATGTCGTCTTTCAAAACAGACATATTTTTATTAAATTGTGTGGGATCTTTTTTTATTTTCTCAATCAAAGCATGTATGTCTTTTGTATTTTCAGTTGTAGCCTCGATAATTGGTAAACTTTGTTTACTAAATCTTTCCATTTTATCAATCATTTCAGTCATAACTAATAATGATTCTTTTGCATCGAATTTTTTCTTGAATAGACCAAATATTGCCATAGTAATATCACCTTGTAATGAAAACAAAATTAATATCTATTTAAACATTTCTAATTAGAATACTTTATTTATAAATTAAAATGATTTTCTAAGTTCTTCTAGTTCTTTTTTGGCTTTTGCTTGGGCTTCTTTTTGTTCTTTTAATTGTGCATAATCGTCCTTAGCATAACCATACCATTCTTTTGAAGAGCCCCAAATAATCATAATTGCGATTACAAAAACAATAAAAGCTATTCCAAAGGCATTTAATGAAACTAAATAATTGTATATTGTGGGATTAATAAACGAGTATATTGTGATTACTGCAGACATTACAAAAGCCAATCTTTTTGAACGGAATATTGAAGATAAAACTGTTGTGAAGAGAAAGTATACTATTACAAAGATTATCAGGAATAATCCCATGAATGACATTGCAGGGCCTAAATGGTCTAAAAATCCATTTACATCTCCATTGGACAAATAAAGAAATAAATCAAAGAATGAAGAGGAATCTTCCATTGCTGAACGAGTTATGGTTAAGTTTCCACCTGTGTAGTAGAAAGCTATTGCTAGAAATATTAACAATAGGACGAAAAGGAATTTGAATGAATTTTGTTCTTCTGCCATTTTATATCGAGTTTAGTTTTTGTTCTACGTCTTTTACCATAGATTCAATTTTCTCAGTTTCTTGAAGAATTATTGTGTCCACTTGATCTTTTTTTGCAATAATGCCATATATGTTTTTAGTTTCATCGAGAGAAGCTTTTAATTGATTAAATAATTCAGATAATGATTTTGACAACTCTTGTTTTAATATATTTTCATCCATTTGGGGAAGTAATTCCTTAAAACTATTTAATTTCTCTATTTTTTCATGTATAATTTGTATTAAAGTATTTTGTTTATGTTCAAGTATTTCGTCTCGTTTGTCTGCCTTAAGTGCTTGTAATACTCGCGTGTTTAAATCTTTTTCTACGTCTTCTATTTTAATTATTTCTGCTAATAAAGTTTCTGCAGCGGTTTTTTCAATTTTCTTTTGGTTTTCTAATTCAGATAATTTGTTTGTTAAAGAAATTAATTTATTTTTTAAATCTACATTCAATCCTCCTTCTTTTTTAGTATATGCTTTTTCGATAGAATCTAATCGAAATACTTCGTTAACATAATGTTCATAGGAGTTTATATTGTTTTTAATATCTTTAATCATTACATCTAATACGGAATTTAATTTTTTTCTATCAAGTCGATTTAATTTAAATGAAGCTAAAAATTTACCTTTTTTAAAGTCTTCGTAGAATTTTTTTAACAAATTTAATGATGTTTCTAAAACCATCATTTCTCTTTTTTCAATCATTACTTCTGTATCTGCTAATTCTTTGGTTTTCTTTGCAATTTTTTCTAACTCGCTTGCTTCTTTTTCATCTGTAAGTCCTTCTTTTTGTAATTGTAAATTTTCTTGTTTTAATTTGTAATTTTCTGTGGACTTTTCTAAAGTTCGTTTTCTCATATGACTCATCAACATCCATATTCCAAAAAAGAACAATAGTGTGAATGCAATAGATGTGAATAATCTTCCGAGAAAATTATATATTATTGAGAATGTTTTATTTGTTGAGATTCCAATTAAAGCCAGACCCCAACCGAAATATTTTCTGTAATGTGCATGGTCTTCGCTTCTAAACAGCGTTATACTTCCAACAAAGTGTCCCATCATGAATAATAATACAAATATTCCTATGAATGGTGAAGATAAGACTGCAAGGGAAAGGAATCCTGGAACATTGCCTGAAAACAATTGAACAAATGCTTCTGCAATTACGGCTATAAAGTCCATTGGTGAAGGATCGTTTAGTCCTACTAATTGTTGCCAGGACCAAAGGTCTTTGTATTCAAATGAAGAACCTGATGAAAAGGATGAAATGTAATCGTTGTTTTTTGTTTGTATTACTGCTGCGGAAGTTAAAGGTAGAATTAATAAGATTAATAATAAAATAGGTAAAAGTTTACTTGTATGCATAATTACACTTATTTTAGAAGAAGTTCTTTTTAAAGGTTACGAAAGCAAAGCTTGAGTAACTCAAGGAACGAAGTGACGGAGTTTCGAAGGGTAAAGCCCGAGAAAGCTATGAATGGAATGAATGTGGTTACGATAGTAACCTATGAATGGAATTTTGTAGATGTTCTTCAAACGAAAGATTTAAATATTTAAACATATTACACGTATTACACGTAAGGAGAAAAAATGGTAAGTATAACATTAGCAGT
>JAQUYS010000084.1 GCA_028691765.1 Candidatus Nanoarchaeia archaeon
ATGGTAATCCCTCTTCGAGTTGACATGAACGGATACCTCCTTAACGACTGATTAGGCAATGGGTGACAACCGCTCTCAAGCTGCCAGACCCACGCGACTGAGATTCGCATCCATACGTCGAGACGGGGTCCTGCTGACCCAAGCAAAGCCTAAACAAGAACATTAGACGTAGGATGGCAGGCTCCTTCTTGAGTGAGGTCTCCGGTGGTACGAGGTAGATCGAGCCAAAACACGACGACCGCCGGCGCAATGTGGAGCGCCGCGGTCCGCGCGGACACACCCGGGGTTATCTCACGGGGGGCCATCTCGGACGACAGTATTCATCGGCATGGATGCGAGCATCCGAAGTATTCGAAGGAAAATCGCGCTCAGCGGCGAAATCGCGTATCATTGAAGCAATACGCTAGGGGGATTCGCTTGGGATTGGGCAATCCTCGAACAGCAAGCGAGCGAGTGATGAGTGATTGAGAAGGGTGCCCGCACGAGGGAGAATCAACCCAGTAATGCGCGTCCTGATTTCGGCCATTCTAGTCTTCGGCGTACTCTATTGCGCTGGTATACTCAGTCTCTCCCTGTTCGGCGAAACAACGGTGGGCGTGATTGACAGCTACGCTAACAGGCGTGTGAATGCCAAGGACTATTCGGACAGGATGCGAAGCATCACGAAGACATATCACTTCTACGTGGGCGGCAAGCGCTACACTGGTTTTGCCTCTTATCTCGGCAGTGAGATCAAGACCGTGATAGTGGGTAGGGAAGACGAGCCGAAGCGGGAGCCGATTCGCTACATGCCCATCCTGCCATACATAAACTGCCCGGAGCATCTGACCAATCTTGACTTATGGGGCGTGCTCTATTACTGCGCCGCAATCCCGGCCTGCGTGTTGCTGTTGCTTTTGGCCAATGGACAGACGCTTTCCAAAACCGCGGCAAATAACGGGAGCAATCGCCGAGGGTTTGTCATAGTACGACGGGGGAAGCCATACGACCTGAAACGATGCCGCACACAAATGGCAGGTAACGCGGCACTTCGCGAGCGACCCGGCGCACCGGCTGAGGAAACCGCCTTGCCCTTGCGAGATGATGCTCCAGGGCTCGTCGGATGGTCGTCCCGATGCGACGATCCGGAAATACTGACCGCCGCGCAAAACAACAGAAAATCGGCCTTTGGCTGCGCATGGGTACTGGCGTTCCTGTTTCCTACGGGATTTGCTATTGCGGGGCTGTTCGTAGAGGAATTGCCGCTCGGCGAAGCACTTATCATCGGCACGGGACTGGGTGTTCTAATGATGGTCATCAACCTGTTGCATGCAACGAGCATGAAAAAGCCCGTGTGGGAAGGCACCGTGACCGAGAAGTCTCAAAGGGACAAGCGCAAATACGATCGTTCAGACAACGTGACATACTACACGGAATTCGTGCTTGTGATACAGACCACGACAGGCAAGACGCACCGCATTGCCCGGGATAATCACAGAGAAATGTACGATTACTTCAAAGTGGGCGACCGCGTGCGCTATCACCCGGCCTTTGCCACCTACGAGAAGTTCGACAAGTCTCGGGACAGCATCATCTACTGCAATGTATGCTCGATGATGAATCCCATCTCGAATGATCGCTGCGAGCGATGCGCGAACCTGCTATTCAAGTAGAAACAGGGTCCACTTCGGCGCGAATCCTGCATGATTATCAAACGTGAACGCTCGCCTATCGCTCGCGAGCAATGAACCGCAAGCAGCAAGGGCAGGGGGCGTACGCTACCCCGAAGCCGTTGGGGGGGTGCGCGCCTGGCTGTCTGGCCCGCTGAGGCGTCCGGTTTGGCGAGCGTGGAGGAGAGGAGCCAGACTCGGCGAATTGGCGTTGGCAGTATTGGGAGACATAGACGATGATGGACAGAGGCATGCCATGAAGGAGTGACTGGGTTGAAGGTATTCACGCCGAAGGATCCGACTGGTCCAACAGTTGTTGCAGTGCTGCTTATCGGGATTGTGATGGTTGTCATGTTCCGGGGAGAGATTGCCGCAGGAGGAATCAGTGCGGTTGTGGTGGTGGGTACCTGGGTTGTGCTTGCCGCTCTGGCTTGGAGAACGGCGAAGACGATGGCCGACAGGAGGATCGTAGTCGACGGGAGCATGGTCGAACTGGTGAAAGGAACGTCATCGAAGAGGGTCGACCTATCGAGTGTGGAATCGCTGGAGCAGGGACGGGTCAAGTCGGGAAGGACAAGCTACGTTGCATTCTTCGCGCGCCTTGGGAACGGGGAGTTGGTCGAGCTGTTCGCCGACGGTCAGTTTTCGGACCAGGATGGACTGAAGTCCGCCATCGCCGATGCAGCGGGCAAACCCTGGACGACAGGTTAGGTCAAGGTTAACATGACATAATAGCGGCGCCTACGAATTGTGCTGGGTGTAGTGCCATTCGTCTGTGTCTATGTCTGCCACGGCCGGGACGTGGAAGGCGATTGCGGACAAGAGCGCAAGCGGCACGGGCAGATCACATCACTTGTGATGTGATGATGGTATTGAGACCGGAGTGCCGCAGCGATGGCTCCGGAGATGAAGCAGGGGAGGGAAGAGACGTGGTTCGTATGCAGGTGCAGCTCACCGAGGAGCAGGTTGAGGCCTTACGTGCGATTGTGTAGCCCGCAGCACGTGGGTCGATAAGCGTCTGCATGAAACCGCCGCGACTGCGGTTGTCACTGCCAATCGAAGGGGGCTAAGCCTGGTCGATTGTGTGAGCTTTGAGGTCATGCGCGTGCTCGGCATCGATACAGCCTTCTCGTTCGATGCTCATTTTCGGGAACAGGGTTTCATCTGCCTGCCACACACACGCCTTCACGATAGGTCGGCGCTTCTGGGGGAGTAACAGCCGATGCGCTGGCTCTCCAGAGCGTAGCACTTGCGAGCCCCCGGCACACTGTGATATTGTGGACGAACGCGCTAGAAGCAGAGGCCTCGTGCGGCGGTGGCCCGATGAGGGTTCAACCGGAGCAGAGCAGGGGCGGGGGTGTTCCGACGTGCATGCCGCGGTCAGGCAATGGCGGGTGCTGGCAGGCAAGGGATTTGTGCAGAATCTTCAGTACTTGGCGTCTCACATAGTGAACACAATTGCCAGTGTGGTTTTCGGCCTCATCTACATATACGTGTGGCGGGCGGTGACGCCCGAATCCGGTTTCGGCGCGTATC
>JAQUYS010000019.1 GCA_028691765.1 Candidatus Nanoarchaeia archaeon
GGATAATGCCGTCAGGGTGATGGCCCCCTATCATGCCGACGATGAGTTTATTCTCGATTTTATAAATAAGACGATACGAAAATTCAAGACGGTCAGTCCGGTCCCGGAATCAGACTCATACCTCAAGGAACGGGCCTGTATGCTCAGGGATAAATACATCCCCAAAGCGCCGAACTTCTCCATAACTTACTCGGACAGGCTAAAAAGCAGCTGGGGAAAGTGCTTTTTCAGAACCCGCGAGATCGTCATCAACACAAAGCTCGCCTCTTTTCCCCGCTGGGTATCAGACATGGTCATCATACACGAGATCGCGCACCTCATCTACCCGAACCACGGAAAACAGTTCCGTGAACTCACCGCCCGCTACCGCCTCAAGGAGCGCGCGACCGGATACCTGATGGCGAAAGGGTTGAAGGCGGAGGAGTAGGAAAACTCGCATTTATTTTATTAAAAAAGATGTAAATTCATAGACTGGCGTAAATTATTTTAATATCCATATCGCGTAATAATAGTTATTTACAATTTCTGAAAAAAATTATTTTCAGTTTATGATAATAATCATAGCAATTTTCATTATATTATATTATATAGGGCTGCATTTCTAAATGGAGGGATATCCATTAATACTTTTCGGCTGAACATCGGCGCATTTTTTATCTTACAATAAGGCTTAGTAAGCACTTCTAGGCGTGTCTGAAAACTAAATGGAGGGCATGTAATGAAGAACAGAATGCAGACAGTAGCGGTCAAAGGCGGAGAATTCACTATGGGCAGCGATCTTTTCGGACCCATCCGCGGAGTCAAGCTCGACAGTTTTAAGATCGGCAAATACCCGGTCACCAACGCGCAGTACAACGAGATCATGGGCGAACACAAAGGCCTCTTCTCCGACCCGGACTACCCCGTGGAAAGAGTAAGCTGGACGGACGCGGTAAAGTTCTGCAATAAGCTCAGCGAAAAAGAAGGCCTCGACAAATGTTACACCCTCACTAAAAACTCAGTAAAATGCGACTTCAAAAAGAACGGCTACAGACTCCCCACCGAGGCTGAATGGGAATACGCGGCAAAAGGAGGAGCAAAATCAACCGGGTTCGATCACAGCGGAAGCAAAGTCCCTGATGAAGTCGGCTGGTACGAAATTAATTCGGAAATGCAGCTCCACCCCGTCGGACAAAAAAAGCCCAACGAGCTCAAGATCTATGACATGAGCGGCAGCGTCTTTGAATGGTGCTGGGATATCTATGAACCGTACAAGGAGGAAACAAAAGTCCTCGACAACCCCTCAGGACCATCCAAAGAAGGCTTCAGGGTCATACGCGGAGGGTCATTCATGCGCGGCTCGCACTACGCACTCGTCACCGCCAGAATATCTCACCCCGGGATCGGCGCTAACGGCTGGCTCGGATTCAGGGTGGTAAAGAGAGGATAGCGGATAGTTTAGCTAATGAAATAAGCCAGAAAAAGGAGCCCTAAAGGGTTCCTTTTTTCTTGATAAGAAAGTTCACTTAAAACTATTTGACATATTACGGTAGAAATATTAAATTCAATATCTTTATATCAGTAGAATTCGAGAAGAGGAAATTTATGTACAACATAGCAATAGACTTTGGAACTTCAAACACTCTTATAGGTGTTTACGATATCGAGATTAAAGAAGTGATAATTGAAAAGCTTCCAGGTATTTCTTTGAAAATGGGTGAGTATTATGCTGTTCCATCTTTGATCGCTTATGAAAAAAGCGACAGATTTAAGATCGGAGCTAATGTCGATATTTCAGAAACCGATCCTATTCGAATTTTCGAACGGATGAAACTTTATTTTACGAAATACAAACCGAGACAGATAAAAATTGATAATTTTAAGAAGAGTCATAAAGAAGCTGCAAGGGATTTTTTAAGTCTTGTAATTGATTTTGTAATGACAAAATATACACGAGCTAAGATCGAAAAAATTATTTTCACCGTACCGGTAGACAGCTTTGATATTTACAGGGTTTTTCTTGAAGAGATGTGCGAATCGAAAGGTATATACAATTTCTCTATTTTAGATGAGCCAACTGCGGTTGCATTGGGCTACGGAGCGGTAATATCACCCGATTACCCTTATATGGTAGCTGATTTTGGTGGTGGTACTCTCGATATTAATATTCTCAGGATAAACAATGCTCAGAATGCCAATAAGGTAAATATCTACGGTAAAGCAGGAAGGGATCTTGGAGGTACGACAATTGATGAGTGGCTACTTTTTGATTTTCTTGAAAAACAGAATCTCAACATCAATGATATAAAACATTACAGGATCGAGCTGAACAGAAGACTTGAACAATTAAAAATCGAAGTTAACAGTAAAGGGAAATCCAGTTTCGAGATCGAGGATAAAAAGAACGATTACTGCATGAAATATTCACTCGACCGTAAGGAATTTGAAGATATTCTTAAAAAAAATCTTTTCGTAACTCAAATACAGGAAACCATAGACAGCGCCTGCGAACTTGCGCTTATGAATGGAATAAAAAAATCCGACATAAAAAAAGTATTTCTCGTTGGCGGAAGCTCTCTTTTGGAACCTTTTGTTGAAGTAATGAAGAATAATTTCGGAAACAGGATCGAAGCCAAAGAGCCATTCTCGGCAGTAATTAAAGGAGCCTGCAACTATATTTCAGGTACAATAGTAGAAGATTTCCTGCATCACAACTACAGCCTTAGACACTTCAACAAGAATAGAGGCATTTACGAATACGAAGTAATAGTGCCAAGAAAAACAAAATTCCCTGCGCTCAACATTAAACAAGTAGTTGTAGCCTGCCCATACAGCGGACAGACAGAAATGGAATACAAATTCTTCGAAGTTCTTGAAAATGTTTATACGGAAGAAAAAGTATCAGATATAACCTACGATATCAACGGTAATTTGATAGTAGTAAAGGAACAAAATGAAGAATCCAAATCGCGAAGAGTTGTGCCTCTTAATACATCGGATAATTGCTTTATCAAACTCGATCCGCCCAGTATCAAGTCCGAAGACAGAGTAAAAATCAACTTCCATGTAAGTGAGAACCGAATACTCATGATAGACGCAGTTGATCTCAAAACTGGTGAGAAATATTTCGAAAAGTACGAAGTCGCGAGGCTGAAGTAAAGAGAGAGAGTGTGATAAGTGTCAATAAATCAAACATACCAGCAAATCTTCGATTACTATTCTGATATAAAAAGAACCGATGACCTGAAAGGGCTATGTGAAAGTAAATTTTTGAACAGAGAATTAATAACCGACCTGATTAATTACGCTGCAAATAAAAATCAGGAATACACTTTATATTTCATAGGTAAAAATATCCCCGTCTTTGAAGGTGATTTGTCATTTGCAGAACCATTTGAATTTATCAATAATTACGGATTCGATCCGAAGTATCTAAGTGTATTGCCGAAAGCAATAGGAATAAATGAATATTTAACATTTTATTACCTAAGAGAAAAGAATTTTGAGATTACTGTACTTCAAGCGCTTTACTTATCAAATCCGGTCGAATATCAGAAATTTTTCAAGAAAATATTAGAAGAAAATAAAATTGTGGATGACGAACAAAAAGAGATTAAACAGATAAAGATAAATTATCTCGAAAAAAAGAAAGATCTCACAGAAAAAAAGAAAATCGAAAAATTGTTAGCTGAAGAAATAAAGGAAATTGAGAAAATATTATCCAAGGCTAATTTCCAGAAAATTAAAGATGTATTACAGTCTTTCAAAACACCGGATCAGGAAAAATATGCAGTTACAGATAAAGTAATTCCAAGTGAATTTTATACTCTCAAAAAGGTAACGGAGTTGGATGGTCAGTACAAATCTATAGGCAGATATTTATTCAGACTGGATAAAAAGTATAACGAAATAGATGTTTATGATTTAGATAATGCAGAATTGTTGAATCACCATTATTCCAAGATAGATATTTCTGATAAACATATTGCCTTTTTTGAGGAAAACGATGCGATTTTTTACACGCAAAATGGATTTAAAATTTTAAAGAGATACAAAAACAAAATAAGTTTTGACGATTTACGTGGTTTACTTGTAAGTATTCTAGCGATATTTTTCGGTGCATTTGGCTTATCTCTAATCTTCCATGGAATCTCATTAGAAAAAATAAATTTCGAAATAATAATATTTTCAATATTATGGATTATTGTTGGTATTGTAGGAGTTTTTGGTTTCAAAAGTTTTGCCTCAGGGCTGATTTATAAAAAAGAACAATCCTTAAAATATGAACCTAATTCCAACTACACAGGCATTAGTACAGATGATAATATTATAAAGCTAATAATAGCTGATGAAGATATAGATGGGACTAAGCTTTTTTTTAACAACAATTTGATTGTCCAATCAAGTAATACTAAAATTTATGAATTTATTACATTAGAAACAAAATATTCCAAGTCATTATTGAGTGATAACTCGGTGAAGTTCAGTTTAAATAAAGATTCTGATATCATGCGTATAAGACATGAAGCCGTAACCCAACTCTCAAATACTACAGATGCTGACCAGATCGTAAAGATAAATATTCAGACCAAGGATAAAATAAAGAATCTCATAGATTTCAGCTATGTATTAGGTATTTTAAAATCAGTATCGAGTGAAGAATTAGTAGATAAAACGAAAGGAGTTGCTTTTGACAGAATGATAAAATATTGTTTTACTCTTAAAAATGAAAATTTGAACAACTACATACTTGACACCTGCAATAGAAAGAGAATAAGGCTGTCAAATGATAATATACTAGGACTCATTTCAGAAAACCAGTGTGACAAAGAATTACTAAATACAAACATGACGGTAATTGAGAATATCGAATCTGTCGAATTCATTCTGAAAAATATCAAAATGACACAGTTGCATAAAGTTTTTATTTTAAATACATTAAACAGACTTTGGAGTAAACATAAAGGCGAAGAAATACTCATCCAGCTTTGCAATATGCGCTCTACAAACATGATGAATCTGATAAAAACAACGCAGGGCGATTACGATGCGTTTCTGCTCAACAAAGTAGAGGTGCTGATAAATCAGTACGGAAGCTCAAGTAGCACTATAGAGATTACTGAAAACGGTAATTCGAATAGTAAAGATATTGAGGTGAAATAATAATGTGGTTCTTTATAAAAAATAATCCTGATAAACTATTAAATGAGTTTAGGAAGACAAATAAAAAAGAAATTCAAAATAAAATAATCGACAGGCTGTGTGAACTCAACGCCGGCTCACAGTTATCAGAATTAATAGATAAAGGTTATAATGACATAATAGCACCTTTGTTAATTGAATTATTCAAATCTGATACTGAAGAACTTGTCAGATTATTTGGGAAAAATAAAAATTCTAATAAATTAATTATAAGCAAATTAATTGAATTGAATGCTACTGATCAGTTAAAGTCTTTACTTGATAAAGGCAGTAACGGAATAATTGTTCCTGTATTAATAGATTACTACAAATCAGATAGAGTAGAACTAATTAATTTATTCGGGAAATATAAAAATTCTAATAAACAAATAATAAATAATTTAATAGAATTGAATGCTGTAAATGAGTTAAAGTCATTGCTGGATAACGGCTATAACGAAGAGATAGTCCATCCTTTGGTAGTATTATATCAGAATGACCCAAAGCAATTAATAGAATTGTTTGATAAAGATAAACAAATGAATATAGTAATCATTGATTATTTGATAAGTTTAAAGGCTGTAATCTACTTAGAAAACCTATTAGATAAAGGATATAACGATCAAATAGTTTCTACTTTAATCGAACTTAGTAAAGACAATGCTGAAATTCTATTTAAACTTTTAAATAAAGATAAAAATTCTAATGAAAGAATAATCAAATTACTTATTGAGCTAAAGGCAGAAACAATTTTATTCGATCTTATAAATTCAGAATTCTATATGACCATTATACCGTTTTTTATAAGTTCTTATCAAAATGATCCTTCTAAGCTTATAAAACTTTTAGGAAAGGATAAAGAATTCGATATTGCTATAATTGAAAGATTGATTGAATTGAAAGCTGAAAATGAATTAAAAAACCTTTTAGGCAAAGGTTATAATCAAATAATAATACCTTTTTTTATTAAAATAAATAAAGATCATCCTGAAAAGTTGATTGAATTGTTCGGTTATGATAAAATATCTAATGAACTGATCACAGATTTGCTGATAAAAAATAAAGCTGAGAAAGAATTACTATCATTAGTTGGCAAAGCTTTTGATAACAAAATTATTCAATTTCTAATTGATTTTAATAAAGATAATCATAAGAAATTATTTGAATTATTCGGTAAAAATAAGATCACGGATGAAATTATTTTCAACAGACTAATTGTTTTAAAAGCTAAAAGCGAATTAAAAAAACTGGTAGATTCCGAATATAAGCTAGATATATTATCGCATCAATCTGATTTAGAAATTTTTACAAAAGATGAAATATTAAGAATTCTGAAGGCAGAATTATTCAACAAAATATCAAAACCGAATTCTTCGCTTGAAGAAGTTTTCTTAGAATTATTAGTATTCTATTCGAACTTATTAAACATTTCAAGTTTTAACACAATCCTGGTAAATTACTATCAAAACATATTTGAGTACGGCCTGTTTAATAATTGCTTCGGAGCTTTATTAATTACATTCCTTCTTGACAGTAAAAAATACAAGCAAAATATAACAGAAGTACAAAAAAAATTCAGAATTGTAGAAGACATGGATAGCTCAATAGATGAAATCAAGAAAAATTATTCAAATAAGATTGCAGCTTTGACTTCAAAAGAAGAAGTTGAAAGACAATTGGACTGTAGAAATGTAGAAATAAACAAACTCTTAGAAAAAAGCAAAGTTGATTTAGCTATCAATTTATATGTTAATTTTGAAAGGAAAATTGCTGTTAATAATTTCGCGCAAATTGAAGGGAATAAAATTGAATTAATAAACTTCAGTAATATTAAAATAGTTGATAATACTACAAATGAAATTACTAAGCTGGAACAGTCATTGAAACAGGAAATATATAATTTGAATGATTCAGATCAAATTATGAAAGCTAAGGAGAAATTCAGTAAAGAATGTAACAAATTAATAAGTAAAAATGACTTTATTTTCACAGTTAATTTACTAAATAAGAATGAACTAAATAATAAAAAATATATTGAATTGCTGGGAAATGTTCTCATAAATACAACCGATTTGGGATTGAAAAAAGTCATTCTTTTAGCATCATCTATTTCTGACAATAAATATTGGTTAGATTTTATTTATAAAATTCAATTTAATGATGAAATAAAATGGCATATTATTGATGCAATAAGGAACAAATTCTCATCTTCAAATCTCGGTTATTTTTTAAACGAGATCAAACTGGATTTAAAAGAATTAGGCACCTTCACGCATAATAGAGAAGTAAGTTCAGTAGCATTTTCACCTGATGGGAAATATATTGCGAGTTGTAGTGATTATTATGTAAAACTTGTCCAGATTAGTAATTTCATAGAAGTCGGTACTTATAGGCATAATAATTATGTAACTACAGTTGCATTTTCTCCAGACGGAAAATATATCGTTATCGGAAGTAGAGATTACACTGTAAAACTTGTCCAGATTAGAAATTTTAAAGAAGTTAGTACTTATAAACATAATAGAGAAGTAAGTTCAGTAGCATTTTCTCCAGATGGAAAATACATTGCAAGTGGGAGTATTGATTGTACAATAAAACTTGTACAGATAAGTAATTTAAAAGAAGTAGGCACATACAAGCATAATGGATATGTAAGATCCGTAGCATTTTCACCACACGGGAAATATCTTGCAAGCGGGAGTGATGATTATACAGTAAAGCTTGTTGAAGTTAGAAATTTTAAAGAAGTTAGTACTTATAAACATAATAGAGAAGTAAGTTCAGTAGCATTTTCTCCAGATGGAAAATACATTGCAAGTGGGAGTATTGATTGTACAGTAAAACTTATGCAGATTAGTAATTTAAAAGAATTAGGAACATACAAGGATAATAGCTCTGTAAGATCAGTAGCATTATCACCTAGCGGAGAATATATTGCGTGCGGTAGTTATTACACTGTAAAACTTGTCCAGATTAGTAATTTCAAAGAAGTCGGTACTTATAGGCATAATAATGATGTAACTTCAGTTGCATTTTCTCCAGACGGAAAATATATCGTTAGCGGAAGTAGAGATAATACAGTGAAATTAGTTCAGATACGTTTTGGAGATATTAACTTATTTGAGCATTTGTTTTATTTGTATCACAGTACCGGAATCGAAGATATTAAGCACCTTAAAGAGGCATTACAAAATTTAAATAATTTATCCGGCGATTTGCGGGGACCTGTGGAAAAGGTTATTGAAAATATTATAGAAAGAGCTGGCAAAGAGAGTAACACGATAGAGATTACTGAAAACGGTAATTCTAATAGTAAAGATATTGAGGTGAAATGTTAAAAATTGTGTTTTGTCCAATAACATTGATAGAGGTTAAATCATGGCTGATTTCAAAAAATTCGCAACGCAACTTCTAAAAGATGTTGCTCAAGGAGTAGCGCAAGGTGTGATTCAAGATAAAATAGATTCTACTCAAGATACAAAAGAATTATGCTTAATGTTTAACATGTCAAAAGATAATAATATTAAGAAATCAATACTTGATAAGCTCATCAAACTAAAAGCAGTAAATGAATTGATATCTCTTTTAGATAAAGGTTATAACATCATCATTGTAAATGCTTTGATCAGTTTATGCTCAAACAAAAAAGAAATCTTACTTAAGCTTTTTGGAAAAGTGACTGAGAAGTTAGCATATATGCCTTTGCCAGATTATAATAAAAAAATAGTATTGCAACTTATTAATTTAAAAGCTACACAAGAATTGAGAAAGCTTTTTGATAAAGGTTATAATAACCTAATAGTACCTTATCTTTTAGGAGTATATAACGACTCAAATGAAATTTATGGCTTGTTCGGCGCAGATAAAAATTCTGATAATAAGATTATTGATTATCTTATTTCTAAAGAGGAATGCTCTCTTTTAGAGAAAATGATAGGTAAACAGAATGATGAAAAAATCATTCCATTCCTCATAGAATCATACAGTGCTGATCCTAAGAAAATTAAAAAACTGATGGGTGTTAACAAAGATTATGACGATCAAATATATGAGAAACTGATAAAGATTAATGCTAAAGAAGAACTTAAAGAACTTGTTCGGAACGACAGTGAATACAAATACGATATTGTGTCTTCAGATGTAATACTCAATCTTTTCGATAAGGACGAAGCATCGAGTTTTATAAAGAAAGAGATATTCGAGAAATCTAACAATCCAGATTCGTGCGTTAAGAGTTTATTGAATATTCTTAAGATATTTTCATCAATAAAAAACCCTGCCGCAGTTAAAGAACTGATAATTAAATATTATTCGGAGGTTTTTGATTACGGATTAAAAAATAACAGTAGCTCAGCTCTGATTACTTTATATATTTTAGACACAACAAGGTTTAATGATATGCATTCGAGATTAAAAGACAATTATGAGCTTGTCAGGAATGTCGATGTTTCAAAAGACAAGATAAAAAAAGAATACTCATTAAAGATAGCCCTTGAGGACGATAAATACGAAGTTGAAGAATTACTTTTACAGCGTAACAAAGAAATAAACAGACTGATACCGCAAGGTGCAGAAAGTTTGCTAAGTGAAATAGAGAAGAATTTTGTACCCATGCCATCAATAATCAATGAGACATTCAGCGGTGCTGAGAAGATAGACATTATAAACATAAACCAATGCAGGATCAAGGATGATATCGAATCAGAAAAAAAGGAATTAGAAAAAAAATTAAGAGATGAAGTTTATAATCTTGAAGACATAAACGATATTATGAAAGCAAAGGCAAAATATAAGAAAGAACTGTCACTTGTTGTTGATAGTAAAGACTTATTATATTCTATTTCTCAGCTTACAATTGAAGAAATAAACTCAGACAGATATATTTCGGTCTTAGGAGATTTACTTCTCAAATCAAAAGACTATAAATTAAAAAAACTGATTATACAAAAATCAAGTTTATCAGCAAATCTAATTTGGCTGGATTATTATGAAAATATACAAGATATCGATATTTTTTATGATGAATTGGTATCATCTTTGAGTAATAAGATTTCTGCAAGGAATCTTAAGTTACTAATTAACTCTGTTGGAAAATGTGGCCCGATACCATTACTGATGCATATATATTACCTAATAAATAATGCAGATACAACGGAGATTAAACATCTTAAAGAAGCGATTGCAATAATTGATCGGTTTAAGTATCTTGAAGACAAAGAAGATATAAAGAGGATTCTTGATAATATTATCATGAAAAGCGGTAAGTCAAGCAAGGAAATTGAAATTTCTGACTGGAATAATTCCGAAAGCAGAGATATATTGATAAATAAGTAAATAAGCCAAGGAGGCTCCTAATGATAGAAAAACTGAAGTTGTATATAAAGGTCAGATACACTTTGATCTATATAAAGACTAATGAAGAATTCCGTCTTATAGACCAAATAGAAGAATTGGGAAGATCGCTGGGATATAATCTGAAAACATGGAATGTGGATGAAAATCCCAATCCGATAAAATTCCTGCAGGAGGCTGAAAAAGATGAGTCAAAAACGATATATCTTATGCAGGATCTTCATGTATTCTTCAAAGAGGATGGCGTCGGGATAAGTCTCATGAGAAAACTGAGAAATATTAAGAATAAATTCAAAAATCAGAATAAAATAGTTATAGTTACTGCGCCACTAGTTAAGCTGAATGATAATATAAAGGACGATTTTATTGTTATTGAATCTCCTCTGCCTAATTACGATGAGATAAAAAACGAGATTGATGATTTTCTCAAAAGGAACAACATTGGAGGTAATCTTACTGATCTGTTAAAAGACAGAATAGTTCTATCGTGTCTTGGACTAACGATTGAGCAGATAAACAAAATATTTGCAAAAACTATGATAACAAACAAAAAACTAGACGAGAAATGTCTTGATACCATAATAAGTGAAAAGAAACTTATAATAGGTTCGAACGAAATATTGGATTTCTACGATGTAAAAGAGACAATAAACAATGTCGGCGGTATGGACAATTTAAAATCATGGCTCAAACTCAGATCAAAAGCGTTCTCAAACGAGGCTAAAGAATATGGTATACCCCAGCCTAAAGGCCTTTTGCTTCTAGGTGTTCAGGGCACCGGCAAAAGTCTGACAGCTAAAGCTGTATCATCATTATGGCGGCTGCCTCTTCTTAAACTTGATATAGGCAGAGTCTTCGGTTCACTGGTTGGAGAATCTGAGAACAGGATCAGGCAGGCGATACACACCGCAGAAGCGATTTCACCTTGTATCCTATGGGTTGACGAGATCGACAAGGCTTTTGCAGGAATGCAAGGTGCTCAGGGCGATTCGGGAACAAGCGCAAGGGTTTTCGGAACTCTAATAACATGGATGCAGGAAAAAACGAAGCCCGTTTTCATGGTGGCAACCGCAAACGATGTGTCAAAACTACCGGCAGAGATACTCAGAAAAGGCCGATTTGATGAAATATTTTTTGTTGATCTCCCGAGTAAAAGAGAAAGGTCAGAGATATTCAAAATCCATCTCGGCCATACAAACAGGGATGTTAAGAATTTTGACTTAAACACGCTTGTAGAAAATTCAGAAGGTTTTACAGGCGCAGAGATTGAGCAATCCATTTATGACGCTATGTATATTGCATTCGGAGACAACGAGAGGGAATTCACTACCGATGATATTGTTTTGGCACTCAGTGAGACTGTGCCACTTTCACAGCTTATGAGAGAATCTATTGATGGCCTCAGACTTTGGGCGAAAGACAGAGCAAGAATGGCAAGTCAATCTGAAAATTCACTGACTACAAGTCAGAAAAAAGATAATGGTGTTGATTTTGTTTATTAGGAGGATTTATGTCACATTTTAGCACGGTAAGAACAGAAATAAAAAATCGGGACCATCTTGTTTCCGCATTAAAACAAATGAATTATTCAGTTAAAACCGGAAATTATCAGTGTAGAGGTTATCAGGGAAATACCCAGAGTGTAGAGCTTTTAATTGAAAATGCCGGTTCTGGGTATGATTTGGGTTTCAGAAATAATAATGGAAACTACGAGCTTGTCGCAGACTGGTATGGAATCAAAGGCGTGAACTCTGACCAACTAATAAATAATATTCAGTCCGAAATAACAAAGATCGAAAACAAAATAAAACAGGAATATGCTTATAATACCGTTAAGGAAAAGCTTTTAGATCAAGGATTTGAAATTGACGATGAGCTAAGAGAAGATGGCGAGATCAGAATTAAACTATCAAGAATAGTGTGAGGTTGTTATGGAGAACCAGAAAATTGAAGTTAAAATTGACCAAACAGGAAAAGTATCATTTGACATTGATGGAGTTAGAGGTAAGAAGTGTGACAAAATCACTGAACAGGTTATAAAAGCTTTAGGAATTTTAGAAAATAAGAAACTAAAACCTGAGTACAACGACGATGATAAAGAAGAGGATAATATTCTCACGCACAACACATGAAGTTAAGGCTTAATTCGATACTTGAATCATCTTATGCTAACGGACCGGGGAATCGCTTTGTTATTTGGACGCAGGGGTGCAATTTTAACTGCCCCGGTTGTTTTAATCCTGAAACTCATTCATTTGACGGTGGGTTTGAACTCGAAACGGATTATCTGTTTGAGAAAATTACTCAAAAAAAAGGGATAGAGGGTGTTTCCGTATCCGGCGGAGAGCCTTTGCTTCAATTGGAACCGCTTATGGCATTGCTTAAAAAAGTTAAGAATGAAACCGACCTTTCAGTTCTTGTTTTTACTGGATTTGATTTTGATGAGATTTTAGCTGATTATAATAAAAACTTAGCACTGGAATTCATTGACATTATTATTGCTGGTAAGTACGAAAGAGATAAAAAAGTAAATAATCCGCTAATCTCCTCTGCAAACCAAATTCTCTATTTTTTAACAGATCGCTATGATATCAGCAAAATACCAGATATTGATTGTGAAGTTATAATTGATTCTACAGGTTTGATAGCAATAACTGGTGTACGAGTAGCTGTGATAGGGAATTAAAGTATCATAAAATTATGAGTTAAATGTTTTTAAATTGTTTTGACTTTCCTCTTCGAAAAGGCTATGTTTAATAAAAATTAATCCCCAAATTTGACCGGAGTTTATGATGGATTATGAAAAATTGAGTAAAGACCAGCTTGTTTTCATGGTCAAAGAACTTGACGCAAAGGTAAATAAAAAGAACAAATTCATGGAACCGAGAGATCTTGCCGTTATTCTCTGGAACAGGGTATGGGAGCTTATCGAAGACCCGTCTAAGGAGCATTTAATAGTTGTTTGCCTCGATGCGTCTAAAGTGATAATCGATATGAAGGTAGTCAGTATTGGTACATTTCACTTTGGATTATCAGCTCCGAGAGAAATTTTCAAGTACGCTATTCTTAATAACGCTGTAAGTATCATTTTAATTCATAACCATCCAGACGGTAAATGTTTTCCTTCCGAAGCTGAAATATCGAAAACTGAAAATCTGAAATTAGCAGGCGATCTCATAGGTATTTTTGTCGAAGACGATATGATCATTACGGCCGACACCTATTTTTCATTTCAAAAGGAAGGCAGTATGCTTTATAATGACCCCCCTGAGCCTAGAGGTTTAAGTAGGTATTTTAGGTCTGAATTTATAGGAGACCACATCAAAAGTTTTGCTACGGGAATTTTATTTACAATCGCCATGTTCATGACTCTTTCCTTATTCGTCAGATTATAGAATATATTTCTAACTTCACCATATAGTATTTTTACTACCTTTCACACCCGCGTTTCTGCATTTCGTCGGACTTACCTTTGACGGCACCTTATCCTTCATTATATTACTTGTGTAATTGACATAAACAGATAAAAAAGGAGCACAAAATGAATACAAATACAAACACCGCAATGACAGTAGAAGATAAAAAAGCCGTAGAGGCAGTAAACTTCACCTTCAAATTCAGAAACTCGCTGTCAAAACACAAATTCACATTCTAAGAATACCCATACTCCTCATACACTCACTCCTCAACGAAAAGTCCCGGAAAATCCCGGGGCTTTTTTAATTAATCAATTCTTGCAATTCCCTTCATTTTCCTGTATTTTCTCTGAATATTTAATCCTAAGGAAAAACAGCCATGTTCGAACAAATTTTTAAAAATATTGATGATGTGCTCTGGAAAGATGCGGGATGTTCCAGCGAGCTTGATTATGTGGAGCAGACTTCGTGGATCCTTTTCCTAAAGTATATTGACGACCTCGAGAAGGACAAAAAGACTTCCGCGGAGCTTGCGGGAAAGACTTATGAGAGTATCATTGCGCCTGATTTTCAGTGGAGCGTGTGGGCTGCACCAAAGGATAAAGACGGCAGGATAGACCATAATAAAGTGCTTTCGGGCGACGACCTGAACGATTTCGTGAACATGAGATTATTTCCTTATTTCAAGAAATTCAAGACTGATGCGGACAGTCCCGATACGATCCATTATAAGATCGGCGAGATATTTTCCGAGCTTAAGAATAAAATTCAGAGCGGCTATAATCTGCGCGAAGTGATAAATCTCGTTGACAGCC
>JAQUYS010000085.1 GCA_028691765.1 Candidatus Nanoarchaeia archaeon
TTACATCAAAGAACTGGTTAAGAAATCCATGGATTTTACAGCAGACATAAATAAAGTTATACAACACATAAAACAAAATAAATCTCTTCAAAAAATAACTTTAGAATTAGGAACTCCTTGTAAGGTGATGCTTGCAAGAAAAGAAAAATCCTTAAACGAAGCATTTCAAAGAACAGGATTACCTTGTCAAGCAGAGTATAAATATGATGGGTTTAGGGTTCAAATTCATAAAAACGGAAAAAAAGTCTTATTATTTACAAGAAGACTAGAAGAAGTTACAAAACAATTCCCGGGAGTTGTAAAAACAATTCAAGAAAATGTTAATTCAGATAAATGCATATTGGATGCAGAATTAGTTGGATTTGAACCTCAAACAGGCAATTATCTACCATTTCAAAAAATATCCCAGCTTATTAGACGAAAATACAACATAGAACAGATGTCTAAAGATTTCCCTGTGGAATGCAATGTATTCGACATACTTTTGAATGAAAATGACTTACTTATAGACCAACCCTTTTCTGAAAGAACAAAAATACTACATGAAGTAATAATTGCGGAACCTAAAAAAATAGTTCCTGCAAAAGGAAAATTAATCAAAACCGAAGAAGAAGCTCAAAAATTCTACGAAGAATCCCTTAAAGCAGGAAATGAAGGAATCATGATTAAAGACTTACAAGGCAAATATACTCCAGGTGGACGAGTTACAGCGTGGATCAAATTTAAACCCATAATGGAAGAATTAGATTTAGTTATAGTTGGTGCAGAATGGGGAGAAGGAAAACGAAGCAATTGGTTAACCTCCTTCACACTAGCTTGTCAAAACGAAGACGGAGAACTTTTAGAAATTGGAAAAGTTGGAACCGGATTTAAAGAAAAAGGAGAAGAAGGAGTATCTTTCGAAGAACTAACTAACCTTTTAGAACCTCTCCTTCTTTCTGAAAAAGGAAAAGAAATCAAAGTCAAACCTCAAATAGTTTTAGAAATTCAATACGAAGAAATACAAAAAAGCACTTCTTATTCCTCTGGTTTCGCTTTAAGATTTCCCCGAGTTTCTAGATTAAGACCAGACAGATATGTTGAAGATATCTCGTCCATTGAAGACGTTAAAGAATTGTATTACGAACAATAAACCTTTCTAATTAGTTCATAAAAGAAATAAATCTTCTTCAAATAACGTTATGGAACACTATTTTAAATATGGAACAAGTAACCAAATATGGAACAACGTTCCAAATACCGAAATATTTATATATGAAGCCTTATAAAAAATATACTATGTTAGATAAGAAAACCATCTTTGAATCCTTGTTGAACGATTCTTTATTAAAAATACTTAAACTATTTATAAATAACGAAGATCAAAAGTATTATCTTCGAGAGATAGCTAAACTCACAAGAACTCCTCCTGCTACGACCTATAGGATGCTTAATCAACTAGTACAGAGCAAAATCATAGATGTGGAGGAAATTAAAACAGCAAAATTATATTGTCTTAATATGGACAACTCATTCTTCCTTACAGAAATACTTCAAGATAGAAAAAGTGCAATACAAGACTTTGTAGAGTCTATTTCAAGCTTTGATAACTTAGAAATGGTTGTTTTACACGGCAATGAAGAAAAGAACAAAGCAAATGTATTGGTTATTGGAAAAGACATGGATGTGGAGTCTATTAAGAAAAATGCCCTCTATATATCCGACAAATATAAATTTAACATCATTTTGCTCACTTTAACTCCAGAGCAGTACAATCAGATGGCTTCTATGGGACTTTATCCTGGAAAAAAGAAAATATTGTTTGAAGTAAAACCACAACTTTGAAACTATATTTTTAACAATAGAAATATTTATATACTTAAAACCTCTGACTTTTAGTCAGTACGTTAAAACATCTTAAACTTGTATCTGAGGGGGGTCAGAAAACACATCCTCGAACTGCAAGAAAGATTAAATGTGCTATCCTAAAAAAAATAAGGGGTTGTGTGAAAAATGGATTTTATCGTAGATTCGGCAAAGAATTCCCAAGATATGACGGGAATGGAAGTAGGACAAGCTAACATCAAAGTTATCGGTGCAGGTGGCGCAGGTAACAACATTGTAAATTGGCTTTACAAAAAAGGTATTCAAGGTGCAGAAATAATTGCATGTAATACTGATCTTCAGCATTTAAATATAATTGAAGCTGATAGAAAATTCTTAATTGGAAGAGAAAAAACAAGAGGCCTTGGAGCTGGCGGATATCCACAAGTTGGACAAGAAGCAGCTGAAGAAGCAATCTCATCCATCAAAGAAGCAGTACGTGGCTCAGATATGGTTTTCGTATGTGCAGGAATGGGAGGAGGAACAGGAACAGGATCCGCTCCAGTTGTTGCTAAAGTAGCAAAAGAAGCTGGTGCAATCGTAATTGGAACTGTAACCATGCCATTCAAAATTGAAAGAGCAAGAGTAGACAAAGCAGAATATGGTTTACAAGCTTTAAGACAAGTTTCAGATACAGTTATTGTAATTGATAACAACAGATTAGTTCAAATTGCAGGAAACTTACCAGTTAATCAAGCTTTCGCAGTAGCAAACGAATTGATATCAACTATGATTAAAGGAATTGTTGAAACAATTGCAGTGCCTTCATTAGTTAACTTAGATTATGCAGACGTTAAAGCAATTATGACTGCAGGTGGAGTAGCAGTTATTGGAGTAGGTTCATCAGATACTAAAAACAGAGTAGAAGAAGCAGTAAGAGGAGCATTAAGCAATCCATTACTAGACATTAGTTATGAAGGAGCTACAGGAGCAATTATTCAAATCTCAGGTGGAAACGATATGACTTTAGATGACATTAACAACATTGGTGAATTAGTAACTGAATCAATGGATGAAAATGCAAACGTTATCTGGGGTGCAAGAGTTTCAGATGATATGAAAGGAAAATTAACAGTTATGACAATTATAACAGGCGTTAAATCTCCTTGGGTTATTGGTCCTCAAAATGCTAAGCAAAGAGAAGGAGCAAGACAACAATTGTCTAAGGACTTAGGAAATGAAGTTTTAAGATAAACATCACTTTTTTATTTTGGCATATGTGTTGACTTTTAGTCACACACTTATTCTATACCTACACTTGTCCCCCCCAATAAGAGTGAAGGCAT
>JAQUYS010000086.1 GCA_028691765.1 Candidatus Nanoarchaeia archaeon
TCCTCAGAAAAAGGAACTCCTTTATATTTTGGTAAACTTCCAACTATCCTCATATAATTCCCAAATGGATTATCAGGACTATTTTTTAAAACGCCAATCCAAACATCTGGGAAAAAAGCAACGTTTAAATTTCTTAATATTTCGTAAACTGTAGACATTTTATCTATTTTAACTTGTTCCTTCAAGCAATCTTTACAAATAGGATAACGCTCTATTCCTTCTTGATTTGAAATATAAAATTTACTAAATGGTTGGAGTTCTCCTCCATGCATGCAATTTTGATTTTTACATTTCATCATTTTTTGTTTTGATGTATTTGCTTTCTTTTCTCTCATAAATATCCTCCTTTCTCTAATTCTATATTAAAAAAGAATATTCGCCTATTATACATAGATATAAATATCCTTTAATCCAATTATGAAGTATAAAAATATTTTTATTGATGGAGATGACGGGAATTGAACCCGTGTTCAAAGATAATATAATCATCTTTGTCAATCCTAACATCCCCAAATAAATTTTACAGGAAGAAGTTGGATCCAAATCTCTTCCTGTAAACAGTGCCCTATAGGCAAAATTTGATCAAATAATAATATGACTCAATATTACATACGAATCTAATGCGGAGTTATATTATTAAGTTTCAACTTACGGTTCTATAAATTACTTATCCTAAAGTTTTTTTTGTTTATTATTGCTGTGAGAACCGTATACTTATTCAATTTAGCATGAATAAATGCTACCTCTCTTGTTCCCCTCAAGGTGTTGGGGTTTTCTCTTGTGTTAAGTTCCTCAAAAAATTTAAAGTTTTATATTAGGTTTGCTGTAGGGAACTAGATGTCTTCATCGATAGGGTTTGTTTAGTTTTACTTGGTGATACCTTCCCACCAAATCATCTACTTATATAATGTTTTGAACTCGGCTACTTTTGTGTCGCATACCGAGAAGCGACAAACATTTGAACTCAGAGATTTATGTGTCGCGTTCTGAGGAGCGACAAACATTAGTTGCTATAAATTTATTTAAAAGGTAAATTTAAGTTAATCGCTGTGAGCAACCATAAAGTTTTAAATTTTCACTCCAACTTTACACACACATTATAATAAATATTTTAATTATTGTCAACTACTTTAAGAAAAAATTTTCATTTTTTTTATGTCCATATTTTCTATGAAATCCACAAGCCCTAATCATTGGCTGTGCTCCCAGCCCTTTTGAATCTGAATAAGGATCTCTACCAACTAAACTTGGGCATTGAATAACTTCTCTATTATAATATTCACAATCTGAAACAATTTTCTCTTCTGATGTATGTCTATGCCCAACAAAAACATAATCATAAATTTTATTTTTCTTAACGCTGTAATCCTTTACCAATTGAAAGGGTTCCTTTGTTTCATGCCCATGTGATAACACTGCTTCAAAATCAAAAATTTTAAAATCAATGGAGTTATCTTGATCATTGCTGAATACTTGAACTCTTTCGTTATCTTTTAATAAGTCAGCAATCCAACGTGAAATTATTCTTTCTACATCTTCATCTTGCAATTCATTTGCTTTAGATCCTAATGGTCTAATCTGTGTGTGATTCGCAAGAGGGCAATGATAGTAATCAACATAACAATACGCAGATAGTTCATTTAAAAAATTAGCAATTAAATGAGGAATTTTAAATATAGCATCTACAACAGGAACTTCATTTAATTTTAAATCATTAATCCTTAAGAGACCTTGAATAGTGTCTCCAGCATTTAAAAATTTAAGATAACAAATATGTTCTCGTTTTACAAAATCAATTAATTGTAATAGAGCATCCTGCATTCTTTCCTCAAATATTTTAGTAGAATAAGAATTGTTTTCAATATCAAATTTTGCCCCGTAATGATAATCACCACTACAAATTACCCACTCATACATGTCACTATTCTTCTCATATTGATTAGGAAGTGAGTAAAATTTAGGGATTTTTAACCTATCTTTTGCAGCAACTAAATTTTCAATAAAAAGTTCCCAACGAGCATCTTGTCTATCATATCTTGATTTTTCTATTTTTGTTGCTTGTAATTTATATCTTTCATTCTGAATAGATTCCTTAAGTTTCTCCATTCTTTGAATAGTAATATCTTCATCTATTTTATCTTGATAAATATTATTAAAAATCTTTTTAAAATCTTGGTATCTTTTTCTATATGCGGATTCATCTCTATTATAACTTAAATTCTCATTGATAATATGAGCCACATCTTCCCATTTACCTATCACATCTTTCATTTCACAAATTCGGTAAATATATTGATCCTCAGATTCATCTGATTTTTTTAAAAACATTTCATTATCCATTAACTCTTATCCTCCTATTTTAAAATTTTTCTTTCTCATAACGTCAAAAATCACACCAAAGTCAAATTCTCCTTATATCACAATGACTTTTTACATTTCTGGTCGGTGGTAAAATCACGGGTTTCTTTTTTTATTGTATAAAGCATACTTTTCAATGTTGGCTTGATGGGAACACTCCCTACAATACTTTAGCATAGTCATTTTCTTATTATTAATCTTAATATATTTCTTACACTTCTCACATTGAATTACTTTTTCTCCTTTTATTTTGTCTAAAACCAAAATAAAATTATCTTCTAAATCAAAAGTTATAAAAGATTCTCCCTCTAAATCAACAATAGGAACGATATATTTATATCTATCCGTAAAAATGATATATTTATTTTTAATAAGCCACACCATAATATCTTTTCTTTTTTTACGATTATAACTAACTTTCGCAACTTTAAATATATCTGAAAGAGAATTATTTAAATAAACATCTTTATTCATTCTATCCTCTAATTTTGCATCCACATAAGAAGGATTCATAAAATAATACTTAACTACAACCAAAATAACAAACATAATCTTTTGAATTGTTACATCTTCAATGGTTAACAAACAATCAACTTCTTTCTTCGTTAAAGATATTGATATATTCGTTCTTAGTAAATTTATTAAAGAGTTGTTATATGCTAAAGAAATATACTTATCATATATCACTTGATTATAATTAACATTTCTACTGTCAATATATTTTCTTAAACTTTGTTTAACATCATATCCAAGATAATTATAATACTTAGCAATTAAAACCATAT
>JAQUYS010000020.1 GCA_028691765.1 Candidatus Nanoarchaeia archaeon
ATTTCAATGGCAGGTCCAGTTGAAATAACATCAACTTTAAACTTATCCTTAAATGAAAGTTGGATTCACACAGGTAATGGTGGCGGTTTATATTGGAACACAACTCACACTTGCCTTGTAGGTCCAAGCGGAAATTTATCCACGGCTACTTGTAATGCAGATTAGGTAAACAATGAAAAAACTTTATTTATTTTTTATTTTGCTTTTATTAATTCCTTTAGTTCTAGGTGCTACTGGTGAAGAAGAAGATCCTGAAGCAGGAGACCAAGGAACAGCAACATATGTTGAAGAAGGCGTTCAATTTTATGATGGATCTTATACATACACACTTCTTGAAGGAAAAACTTTTTTATCTTTAGAAGTTGAAAATAATGAATTTTATATTAACGACATTGCTTTTTGTAGTTCACCATTAAATACTTCATTTGAAACAAAACGAGATTGTAATTACGTTCCTCCAAGCAGAGGAGATCCAACCCCTGAAGATCCAGAAGAAGAAACGCCGTCTTCCGATTCCAGCACATCTGAAACCAGCACTTCGTCAGGTTCATCAGACAATGATGATTACCAAGAGGATAAACCCGATGCTATGACCGAATCTTTCTTAGACTCCATATTAATCAATCCAACAAAAGCAGCAATAGAATATTTCCAAGAATCCCCTCAAAACAAAATTACTTCAATTTCAGGAATGTTAATCATAATATTATCCATATACTTTGTTTCCATAAATTTTTCTGGACGAAAAGAATCTCAATCTGAAGTTCATGCAAAATATGTTGACGTAGAAACCAAAACATACGGAAAATCTAAAAAGTAAATATTTATAAATAACGAACCTAAAATAAAACCTATTGAGGTGTTATTATGAATAAAATATATATTCTACTTTTAATTTTAATTCTTAGTCTTCCATTAGTATTAGGTGCTCAAATAGAAGATGATAGAGAATCAATTACTCCACCACCTCCAAGTTCAACATTCACTCTGGAAGCAGGAGTTCAATTCTACGATGGAACTTATACATACACTCTAGATGAAACTAAAACCTTCACCTCTTTAGAAGTAGAGGATGATGAATTTTATATAGATGGAACTGCATTTTGTAATTCTTCAAAATGTACTTACTTTGATACATCTAGAAATTGTTGTCAACCACTAACTAATCCTTCAAGTCAAGCTTCCGCTCCACCGCCAAGCAGTACGCCGTCTTCCGATTCCAGCACATCTGAAACCAGCACTTCGTCAGGTTCATCAGACAATGATGATTACGTTCCACCTCAAATAGAAGAACCGCCTGTAGAATCATTTCTAGACTCAATATTAATCAACCCAACAAAAGCAGCAATAGAATATTTCCAAGAATCCCCTCAAAACAAAATTACATCAATATCAGGAATGTTAATCACAATTTTAGCGGTATATTTTGTATCTATAAATTTTTCAACAAGAAAAGAATTTAAAACAAGCATCCATTCAAAATATATTGACATAGAAACAAAAACTTATGGAAAAACAAAAAAATAAATTTATTTTCTTTCTTTTATTTCTTTTACAACTTCAGAAATAAAGTCGTTCTTATTCTTGCTTCCAAGAATTTCATTATTTCTAGTCCTTACAGTAACACTTTCATTTTCAATTTCTTTGTCACCAACAACTAAAATATAATTAAATTGATTTAACTGAGCATCTCTAACCTTTTTATTTATCGTCTCACTTCGAGAATCTATTGTTGCTCTAACACCAAGTTCCTTTAATTCTTTTTTCAACTGATTAGAATAATGTATGTGTCTATCTGCAATAGGTAAAATTGAAACTTGATTTGGATTTAACCAAACAGGAAGCTTTCCAGTAAAGTGTTCAATCAACACACCCAAAAATCTTTCTACACTACCAAGAATCGTTCTATGCAACATAACTGGCCTATGTTTTTGACCATCTGCACCCTCATAAGTTAAGTCAAACTTTTCAGGCATTTGAAAGTCCAATTGAATTGTAGCACATTGCCATTCTCTTCCAATTGCATCCTTTAAATGAAAATCAATTTTAGGACCATAGAATGCACCATCGCCTTCATTAATCTTATATCCTTTTCCAGAATCTTCTAAAACTTCCTTCAAAGTATTTTCTGCTAAATCCCATAATTTAGAATCTCCCATCGCTTTTTCAGGACGAGTAGATAATTCCATAAAATATTCAAACCCAAATTTAGAATAAACCTCATTAACGAAATCTAAAAGATCAACAACTTCATCTTTTATTTGTTCTCGAGTACAAAATACATGTGCATCATCTTGAGTAAAACATCTCACTCTAAACAAACCAGATAAAACACCAGACAATTCATGCCTATGTACTAAACCAAATTCTCCAGCACGAAGAGGTAAATCCCTATAAGAATACATATTATTTTTGAAAACCAAAATGTTTCCAGGACAATTCATGGGCTTAACAGCATAATCTTGTTCATCTATTTTAGTAAAATACATGTTGTTTGCATAATGATCCCAATGACCCGATTGTAACCATAAAGATTTATTTAAAATGATTGGAGTTTTATTTATTTCATAATCTCTTTTCATCATAATCTCAGAAATATACTTAACTAATTCATTCCAAATAAAAGTTCCACCATCGTGAAAAAAGGGCATACCTGGAGCTTCTTGATGAAATGAAAACCAACCAAGTTCTTTTCCAATCTTTCTGTGATCTCTTTTTTCAGCTTCTTCTAATAATTTTAAATAATCATTTAATAACTTTGAATCGGGAAATGAAGTTCCATAAATTCTTGTTAATTGCTTATTTTTAGAATCTCCTCGCCAATAAGCACCAGCAAGTTTCATCAACTTAAATGATTTAATAACTTTGGTTGAAGGAACATGAGGACCACGACACAAATCAATAAACTCTCCTTGTTTATATGCCGAAATAACATCTCCATCAGCAGAATCTACTAATTCCAATTTATAGGAATTATCTTTAAATGCCTTTTTAGCTTCGGCTTTAGACGAAAATTCAATTCTTTGAGGTTTTAAATCCTCTTTTACAATCTTTTTCATCTCTTCCTCAATCTTAGGAAAATCATCAATAGATATGTTTAAATTATCAAAATCATAATAAAATCCATTCTCAATAGCAGGACCTATAGTCGCCTTAGAACCAGGATATAGCTTCTCCACAGCCTGTGCCAATATGTGTGCAGACGAGTGCCTAAAAATCTCCACTCCTTCAGGATCTCTAAACGTAATTATACGAATATTTGCATCAGAGGTTATTGTGGTGTGAAGATCTTTTAATTTGCCATCTATTTCAACAGCTAAAGCCATTCTTGCCAATCCTTCACTAATTGAAAGAGCCACATCATAACCTGTTACGCCACTTTCAAATTTTTTAATACTTCCGTCAGGAAATTTAATTTCTATCATTTTTAACCTCAAATGTATGTTTAAAGAATAAAAGCTTGTTTTTAAAGCTTATCTAAATTTTAAAAAAATGTATTTCATAGGCAACCTTTATAAATGAACTTCGTTTCCTTCAAATTGGTTAATACTCTGGTTTTAGACGTAAAACTGGCAATGAACTTTATGGTGAAAACTCTGAAGTCTCGTAGTATTAATACAAAATAAGAGATAATATAAAAATGAATAACGAACCAAAATCAAAATTTATTAAAGTTAGATGCCCAAAATGTAAAAACGAACAAATAATTTTTGGAAAAAGTGCATCTTTGATTAAATGCCTAGTTTGTTCAACAGAATTAGCTGTGCCAACTGGCGGAAAAACAAAAATAAATGCAAAAATTGTTGAAATCTTAGAGTAAATCAAATGTTATATACTAAAAAAGGAATGCCTGAGGAAGGAGAATGTGTATTTTGTACAGTAACTAAAATACATTTTCATTCAGTATTTGTAACTTTAGATGAATATCAGAACAAACAAGGAATGATTCATATTTCTGAAATCAGTCCTGGAAGAATTAGAAATATAAATGAATTTGTTAAAGAAGGAAAAGTAATTGTTTGTAAAGTTCTAAACATAAATAAAGAAAGAGGACACATAGATTTATCCTTAAGAAGAGTAAATGAAAGTCAAAGAAGAGCTAAGATAGAAGAAAGAAAACAACAAACAATTGCAGAAAACATAATTGTTTCATATGCTGATCTTAAAAAAGAAAAACCAGAAGTTGTTTTTGAAAGCATTTCTAAAATTTTATTAAAAACATACGAATCATTATATGCTGCTTTCGAAGACGTAGTAGAAAGTGACGCATCTTTAGAAAAAGCAGGGTTGGATAAAGAAACAGCTACACCTTTAGAAAAAGTAATTCGTGAAAGAATCAAAATTAAAGAAGTAATAATTAATGCATCTGCAACAATACACTCATATGAAAGTGATGGAATTGAATTAATACATCAAGTATTAGATAAAGCAATGAACTTAAGTGAGAAATTGTCAATAAAGTATGCTGGAGCAGGAAATTACGATATAAACATTGTAACTCAAGAATTTGAAGAAGCAGAAAAAATATTCGCAGATCTCTCAGAAATATTAACTAAAGGCTTTGAAAAAACAAATTCAACAGTTGAAATAAAGAGAAAAAAATAAAATGTCACAAAACATATTAAAATGTATTCTTTGCAATTCATATGGTTTAACAAGTCCCTGTTCTTGTGGTGGTGAAAGACGAATGTACAAACCACCAAAATATTCTCCTGAAGATAAATATGCAAAATATAGGCGACAAGCTAAAGAACTCGAAAAATCTTCGAAACATCAATAGAAATATATTTAAGCATGTTCATTTTAATAAAGATATGACTTGGAAATTAGATCTTAAAAAAAATTTAGAATTCTCATCGCCAATATTTATAGAAGGATTGCCAGGAATAGGTAATGTTGGAAAAATAGTAATAGATTACCTTATAGATTTAACTCATGCAAAAAAAATAGGATCCTTATTTAGTCACTCTTTACCAAATAGCGTATTTGTAAATCAAAAAAATATGATTACGCTCCCATCAATAGATTTATATTCCTTAAAAGTTGGAAAACAAGATTTCATTTTTTTATCAGGAGATGCACAGCCTAATGAAGAAAAAGCAAGCTACGAATTAAGTGAAATAATTTTAGACATTCTTGAACAATTCAAGTGTAATAAAATAATAACTTTAGGCGGAATAGGCTTAAATGAAATTCCAGAGGAACCTCAAATATTCGTCACAGGTAATGATAAAAAATTCATAAAAGAATTTAAAGAAGTAGGTGCAAATCCAAATCTGTTCGGTGTTGTAGGTCCAATCATAGGAGTTTCAGGATTATTGCTTGGTTTATCGCAGAAAAGAAAAATGTCTGCAATTGCTTTATTAGGAGAAACATTTGGACATCCAATGTATATAGGATTAAAAGAAGCAAAAAAAATATTGGAATTATTAGATAAAAAATATAAATTCAAATTAAATTTAAAAGAATTAATTGAAGAAATAAATTTAATTGATGAAGAATTAAAACACATAGAAGAACAAGGCATAAGTGAGAATCCTCTGAAAACTAAATCTAAAAAAGTTAGTAAACTTAAAAAATATCAAGAATTAGGATATATTGGTTAAATAATCTATCTACCATAAATAAGTTATCACAGGTAAAATCAAACAACCCAACAACATATTCTTTTGACCTTTATACAAATTAGCCAACAAACCCAACGCAGTAGAGGTTATCAATATCAAAATACCTTGAAAACCACTTAACAACAAAACCACAAAAGTTACAAAATAAATTATGCTCAAAATTAATTTCTTATAATTTATCTTAGAAATAAGAAGAGCAAATTTCTTAGAAAGAAAAATACCTAAGAAAGTAGCCGTGGAACCAGCGATTAACAACACTGAAACAAAAATTAAAACTGTACTGATGCTGAAAGCTGAATTCTGCTCGCCGAGTATCCCTCCCACAGCTAATATTGCGCCATTCCTTGCTTTACCTAGAATAAATAAAGTCATAATTGAAAAAGCAAAATTCACAGTGTTAATTCCTCCCGTTAAAAGCAAATAATGCTTAGGTTCTGGATCCTTCATAGTAGATGTTGCAACAATTGCACCATGAGAAGAACCAAAACCAGGTAAAAAAGAAGCCAAAATTCCAACCAAAGTTGCACGAGGAACAGTTTTCTCCAAATCAGAAAATGTTAAAGGAATATCTTTCTCAATCTTCTGCTCTTTTACAGTTTCGTTACCCTCCAAAGAAATAATTAAAGTACTCAAACCAAACAAACCCGACAACAAAGGTAATAAAATTTGTTCTTGATTAGGTAAAGCAAAAACAATAAAACCCAAACCCGCACTCGCCAAAAATAAAATTGAATTAAGAAAATACTTTCCAGATTTAACGATTAATAAAATAATTATAACTAATAAAACTTTACCCACATAAGGATAAATCAAATCTTGCATAGGTTGAAGAAATTTTACTCCAAAAGGAAACATTAAAAGAGTAAGCATTAAAGCAAAAAGAGAACCAACCAAAGTATACATAAACGCCCTATGTCCCAAACCCTCTAAAAATAATTTATGCGCAGGCAAAGCAGAAACAGCTTGACTTTCATCAGGAGCACCAAGATAAATAGAAGGAATAGAATCTAAAAATGAATGAGTTAAAGCTAAAGAAATAATAAAACAAGATAAAATAATTGGAGAAAAACCGAAAGCTGAAAGTTGAAAACTGAACGCAGTTATTCCTGCAGCAACTAAATTAACATGAATGCCTGGAATCAAGCCTGTAAATATTCCACATAAAATTCCTGCGAAGATTGAAATTAAAATTTGAACAAACATGCACTAATACTAAGAGAACTAATTTAAAATATTGTCTAGAGAAAATCCGGAAATCTTCCGAAGCCAGTCACACAAAAAATTAAACTTTCTTAATCTTACATATAAAGAAACCCTCTGAATCATTTTCCATGCCAGTCACGTCATAGGCGTACGGAGCGTATACTCGTTTCACTTGTATACACTAAACTTTCTTAAGTTTACATATAAAAAATCCTTCACTATCATTATCCATTGGGTAAATTCGAATAGCATCTTTTAACTGAGAATTATATTTTTTTCCTTCCCATTCTAAGATTGGTTCTGATTTTTTTATATTTAATCTAATTTTTTCAAGTTTTGCATTAGGATATTTATCCAACAAATAAGAAACAACACCTTCATTTTCTTCAGGCTCTTGAGTACAAGTAGAATAAACCATTTCACCATTAACTTTTAACAAATCAAAAGCATCACAAATTAGTTCTCTTTGTATTTTAACCAATCGTTTAATCATACCCTCAGAATACATCTCTAAAACCTTGAAAGATTTCCTTATAGTTCCAGTACCAGAACAAGGTGCATCCACCAAAATCTTGTCAAACAAAACACCTTCTCGCTTATACTTTTCATTAGGAAAAAATCTCTTTAAAGAATTATGCGTTACAATAGTATTAGTTACACCCATACGTTGCAAGTTTAAACTTAAAGGCATCAACCTAGCTGCGTCAACATCGTTCGCAATCAACACACCTTTATTATTCATATATTGAGCAAGTTGAGTTGTTTTCGAACCAGGAGCAGCACAAAGATCAAGAACAACAAAGTTGTTCGATTCCTGCTCACTGCATTCTGAATCCTGAAGCTGATTTTCTGAATCCGAATTCCGCATTCCGAATTCCGCATTCTGAAAAAGCGCTACAGGTGGTATCATTGAAGATGCTTCTTGTACATAAAAATACCCCAAAGTATGTTCGATTAAATTACCTATATCAAAACGATGCATAGTTTTGTGACCTTCTACAAAAAAGCCTTCTTTACACCAAGGAACACTAGTTAAGACCCAACCTTGTTTTTCCAATCTTGATTTTAAATCTTTTACAGAAATTTTTAAAGTGTTTACACGAATACATTTTCGCATATAAGTAAATGAAATTTTTATAAAATCTTCATATTTATCTCCCAATAGTTTTTGATATTTTTGAACAAAAATTGGTTTTAATTCTATTTTATTCGAAGAAACTATTTGAGCCTTGTCATATAAAGTCATAACAATCGGAAGAAAAGGGGGTTTATAAAGATAATCTTAAAGTTTATATATTTGAAGAATCAAGTTTGATTATGGACAATTTAAAGACTCAAATAAAAGAACTTCAAAAATCTCCTATTTCAAAAGACATATATAAACGACTTGATGAATTTACTTCTTTAGATAAAAAAGGAAACGATGAATGGTTTTCAGAACTTTGCTTTTGTATTCTAACCGCAAACTCCAAAGCACAAACTGCAATTAACATTCAAACTGAATTAGGTGCAAAAGGATTTTTGAATAAATCTGAAAAAGAAATAGTTTCAGTTATAAGAAAACACAATCACAGATTCCATAATAATAAAGCAAAATATATTGTCCAAGCTAGACAGTTTTCAAAAATTAAAACAATATTAGAAAATGTCAAAGATCCTCGAGAATTTGTAGAAAAAAACATCAAAGGTTTAGGTTGGAAAGAAAGTTCTCATTTCTTACGTAATGTTGGATATACTAATTATGCAATTTTAGATAGACATATTTTAAATTTATTTGTCGCAGAAAATTATTTAAAAGAAAAACCAAAAGTCTTGAACAAAAATAATTATTTTGAGATTGAAAATATTTTTAAAAAATTGGCTAAAGATTTGAAGATGAATTGTTCTGAGTTGGATTTGTATATGTGGTATATTAAAACAGGAAAAATTTTGAAATGATTTTGGAGTTTCTAATACTCAAAAATATGAAATATGTTTGTTGTGTGAAAACAGGAAAGATATTAAAATAATTATTTCAATCTAGCACTTAATGTATTCAAATCATATCCTAAAGAATTGGCAATATCATCAAGTTTTTGAAGAGTTTCCCTATTCAAGTCAGCATATTCAGGATAATTTCCTATGAACAATTCAGGAGAATCATATCCTTTTAGTATTTTTACTTGAGGAGTTACAAGCATAGCTATAAAATATTTATCTAAATCCATATTTTTTTTAATTTCAACCAAATCTTCCGAAGAAAAATTATTTGCGAAATACTGGCCAAATTTTGTAATCGTTCCTTTTGAATGTGTATGAAATTTTACAAATCTATATCCTTGATTTTCTCTAAAAAATCTATTTGCAACTTCAATTCTTTCTTTTTTATCTTGTACTGAATTTTCAGAACCAATTCCAGTTATAAACATAGATTCAATTGGGCAGTATTCATCGATTTGTCTATAGAACAAAATTCCTGCCACTTCTTCTTCTAAATTAGTAAGATTTTCAAGTCTATTAGAAACATCTGTGGGAAGGATTATTTTTCTAGGCATCTTTTTCTAAATTAAAAGAAATATATAAATCTTTCGCTACTTTTTAGTGGTATTTTAAAACTTAAGTTCCTTTACAATTTTTATTAATTCCTCTTCCCCTTTAGAATTAACAATTGATTGTTTTACTTCCTTGTTGTTCTTACATTCAGTTGAAGTCCACAAAGCATGATCTTTAATTTCAGAAAAATTATTTCTTCTTTCAATTTTACGATACAACTTCAACCATTCCAAAAAATCTTTTACAGGATTAACTTCATTCTTACAATAAACCTTATCCTTCTTAGACGCCTTTTGAAAACTCTTTAATTGAGAAAATATAGAAGGATTTACCTTCGCACCACGACCAATTATAATTGCATCACAACCCGTTTTTTCAAAAGCAATTTTAGCATCATAAGAATTAAACACATCTCCAGATAAAATCACAGGAATCTTAACAATTGATTTCAACTTCTTAACCAAATTCCAATCAGATTTCTTTTGATAACCTTGTTCCTTAGTTCTAGCATGAAGAATAATCGTATCTACACCTAACTTTTCCAACTCAACAGCAACTTCAACAGCATTAATAGATTTTTCATCCCAACCACTTCTTAATTTTACACTTAAGGGTTTATTTGTAGTTTTCCTAATCTCAGAAATTATCTTGTACAAATTGTCAGGATGTTTCATCAAATAACAACCAGCTTTCTTACCAAGAACTTTACCCAAAGGACAACCTACATTAAAATCAAAAACCTCGCAATAATTCTCCAATTCTTTAATTGCAAAAACTAAGTTCTCAATTTTTGCTCCTGCTAATTGAATCGCTAAAGGCTGATCTTCAGAATTAGGATTAACAAACTTTTTTATCGCATCTAAAACAGAAGTTTCCTTTGCAAATTGAGTAAATTCATCCGCATCAATCAAATCAGTATAAACTAAACCTGCTCCTCTCCTTAAACACAAAATCCTAAATGAAGTACAATTTACTGCTTCCATTGGAGCTAAAAAAAATTGATTCTTTGGTTTGAAGTCTCTAATTTGCATGTTTTTTAATTTCTTTAGTTTAATTTAAACTTTACTATTTAAATCTAAACAAACTTATTTAAACAAGTACATTATAAAAAACAAGGGGATGTTGTATGCGAATAGATAATGAAACTAAATTAGATTTTGAAGACATTTTAATTAGACCAAAAAGAAGCACATTAGGTTCAAGAAAAGAAGTTCAATTAGAACGAACATTTTCATTTATTCATAGCGGAAGAAAGTGGACAGGAATTCCAATAATAACTTCAAATATGGACGCCTCTGGAACTTTTGAAATGGCTAAAGCATTAAGTCAACACAAAATGATTACTGCATTACACAAATTTTATTCAATAGATCAATTAAAAGAATTCTTTAAAGACTTTCACAATCCAGATTATGTCACATACACTCTTGGAATAAGAGATGAAGATTTTGAAAAACTACAAAAAGTTTTAGAAGCAGGATTAGGAGATAAATTTAATTTCATAGTACTTGATGTTCCAAATGCATATCTACAAAGATTTGTTTTCAAATTAGAAGAGTTAAGAAAACTTTGTCCAACACACACAATTATTGCTGGTAATGTTGTTACTAATGAAATGGCTGAAGAATTAATATTAAGAGGGGCCGATATTGTAAAAATAGGTATTGGTTCTGGAAGTGTTTGTACCACTCGAAGAAAAACAGGAGTGGGTTATCCTCAAATCAGTGCAATAATTGAATGTTCAGATGCTGCCCACGGAATAACTAATTCTAAACCCGGCGTCGGTCTAATTATGGCTGACGGAGGAGTTGTGCATACTTGTGATTTTGGAAAAGCATTTTGTGCAGGCGCAGATTTTGTAATGTCTGGTTCATTATTTTCAGGATATTTACAATCAGGAGGAGAAATTATTGAACGAAATGGAAAAAAATTCAAACAATATTATGGTATGAGTTCTGCTAAAGCTCAAGAAAAATATTACGGAGGAGTCTTCAAACACCGAGCAAGTGAAGGAAGATATACTGAAGTTCCATTCAAAGGAGATGTCAATGAATTTATTCTGGATTTATTTGGTTCATTGAGAAGTACAGGAACCTACATTGGTGCTAGAACTCTAAAAGAATTCTCAAAAAGAACTACATTTATATTAGTAAATAGGCAATTAAATACTAGTAATGAAAAATACGAAACAAAAAATTAATTTGAATTCATAAATGTTATCGTAGCTTTAGAAAGTCTTTGATAGAATTCAAAATCAGGCATCTCAGTTTTAGATTCAATAAACACTTTATCTAATCCTTCCCAAAACATAAACCATCCTGCGGGTTCAGATAAAACTTGAATGAAATCATGTAAAAATCCACCTTCATAAGAATACAAGAATGTTGCCAAAGTCATGATTACTGCTCCAGATAAAAACCAAAGTCCACCTGTTTTTTTAATTGCATTAACTTTTTTCTTCTTTTCTAAAAAATGTTTTTCAAAATGATTTCTTAATCTAATTTTGATTTCTTTTTCAAGTTTAACTTTTCTGCCTTTTTTAGGAACTAAAAAAATAACTTCTGAAACAAAATCCTTATCCATGGACGCTTTTTTACATTCAATCAAAAAATCATCTGATAATCCTCTAACTCTATATGAACCAGGATCAAAATCAGAAAAAATATCTTCATAAGAATTCAACGAAACAATTATGCTATTCTTTCTTAGTTCAGCTTCAGATCTCACCATAATACTATCTTTAGAAACTAATAATATATAAAGTTATTGAAAAAAAGAAAAAAATTATTCTTCAGTATTCTTCTCAACAAGAATTTCCATCATAGCTGCAAATGCAGGCCTAGTTATGAAAACACCAATTGAAACACCAACAATTGTAGTTAATGCAAATCCTTTCAACAATCCAGCTCCAGACCACATCAAAGGTAACATTGCAACAACTGTTGTGAAATACGCCGTCATAATTATAAAGAATGCTCGTTTTAATCTAGCCAGCCAAGTTAAATTTTCAGATGAATTTTTCTTATCCAACGTTTCATCCACAATAACTATTTGATCGTCTACACCAGTACCAACTGCGATTAAAATTCCTGCGATAGCTGCTAAGTCTAATCTCCAACCAACTAAAGCTGCAAAACCTAATAAAATTATAATTTCAGAACACATAGTTACAATAATTGGAATTGTGATGATTGGTTTTCGATATCTTATTAATACAATTGCAACAACGCCTGCAAGAGATAAAAATCCAACTAAAAGTGTATTTCGTATGAATTCTTCTCCAAGAACAG
Source organism: Candidatus Nanoarchaeia archaeon (assembly GCA_028691765.1). GTDB lineage: Archaea > Nanobdellota > Nanobdellia > Woesearchaeales > SKGA01 > JAQUYS01. The sequence goes on from JAQUYS010000020.1 coordinate 12,653, forward strand.
GACTAATAGTATCAGCTTGAGCAATATTTAATTTAACAGGTAAACTTCCTGTAATCAAAACCGTTTGAAGCTTTCTCATATTATCTAACGCATCAAGAGCCGCAGCTTGTTCACTTAATCCAGCTCCAGAACCAGTAATTGAAATTTCAGTTAAAGCATTTCCTTTCAAACCTTCTGAAATTCTTAATTCATCAAATAATTCATCATCTAAAAATAAAGAAATATTTTGAGATAAATATCCTTCGCCTGCTGCTCCTGTTGAAATAACTTCTAAATCTCTTGTCGCATCAGCTTGCGCTTGCGCAGCTTCATTAGAAAGTACAATTGAAAATCTAAAACCACAAACCCAAGTTCCGTCTTCAATTTGACCACAACCTCGTCTAGGATCAATACCGGAACATTCAGCACGTCTACAAACATCAAGAATATCATTACCACCTTTAAAAACAGTAGTGTTTCCAACTTTGGATTCAAACTTTCCTTGATTTGCTAATAAGTCTCTAACTTCTTCTTGATTTGCACCAGGAATCTCAACTAAAATGTATTGCTTACCATCAAAATCCGAAATTCCTTTAACAACTAAATCACTTAAACCATAAACATTTAATCTTTGTTTTATGTTATCAACAATTAAATTAGTTTCATCCGCATCAATTTCTTCTTCAGGTTCAAGAATAACTCTTGTTCCACCTTCTAAATCTAAACCTTGTCTAATATTGTTTGATGCAACATCGTAAACACCAATGCCTAAATCTTCAATACCAGAACAAACTTCAGTTTCATTAACACACTTAGCACGAGTAGTTAATTCATACACGCCTTTATTTGTATTAATCAATAATAATTTATCAGGTTCTAACGAATCTAAAAATGAGTAATATTCTTCAACATTGTTTATTTCTTTTCCATTAATAGAATAAATAACTTCACGTTGAGTAGGTCTCGCATTTGCAGGAGCAGATTGAAAAGCAGGCTGAGCTTCAGCAGCTAAAGAATCTTTTGCTACAGTTCTAATTGCAACACCATCTGAAAAATGAGGATTAATTGCAAACAACGCAAACAAAATAAATATGAGTGTAATTATTACACGAGTATTTGTGAATATCTTTTTCCAAGAGTTCATTTTGCACCTCTTTTTTCCATATAATATCTCAATATTCCTGCGTTCTGTATCCACGTATTAATTATATCCACCAATAAACCAATGAATAAAATAGTCATAATTTGAGTTATAACATCTGATTGACTTACAAAAAGAGCAATCGTTACAGCAACCAAAGTTGTAACATTCATAAGCATCCCCGTTTTCATAGAAGAAATAACCCTATCATAAACAGTTCCAACTTTACCTTTTAATACTCTTGTCGATAATAAAATGTCCGTGTCAACAGAATAACCAATTAACATTAAAAAAGCAGCAATACCCGCAGTACTAAGTTTCATACCCATAACATTAACAATAGCCAAAGTAACTATTATGTCTGAGAACGCAGCTAAAATGACTGCAATACTAGGAATGATAACTCTGAATTGAAAAAACACAACAATCCCCATAAAAACGAATGCTAAAATTATTGCTTTAATAATTTGATTAAAAAAAGAATCTCCTAAAGAAGAACCTGTTGTTCTCATATTGCCTTCAATCTCTTCCAAGGTTAAACCAGGAATTAACTCAACCAATCCGTCTTTAAATAAATTGATTTCATCTTTATCAGTAATATCAATATCAATACTAATTGCTTTTCTACTTGTGAATTCCTTTAACTCTCGAACATCTATTTCAATAGATGCAAATTTATTTTGTAATTCTTCTTTAAATACATCTAAATTTAAGCTAGCAATATCTGCAACATCATTGGAAATAGTAAACGAAGTACCG
>JAQUYS010000021.1 GCA_028691765.1 Candidatus Nanoarchaeia archaeon
TCATATTTATACTCTGCTTGACAAGGTAGCCCAGTTCTTTGGAATGCTTCGTTTAAGGATTTTTCTTTTCTTGCAAGCATTACCTTACAAGGAGTTCCTAATTCTAAAGTTATTTTTTGAAGAGATTTATTTTGTTTTATGTGTTGTATAACTTTATTTATGTCTGCTGTAAAATCCATGGATTTCTTAACCAGTTCTTTGATGTAATTTATTTTAGGGACATCTTCAGGGAAAGCTATATCTATGTTTGATTTTAGATTGTGAATTAAGGTATTTGTTTTTTCATCATAATTTAATTCATCTGTGAAATAGGCATATGCAATTGCATCTTTCAATGTGCCTATGGAGATTCCTATTCTTAAGTCTTCTAATATTGTTCTTACAATGAATTTTGCCTCTAAAGGTGTCGCCGTTCCTAGTAATTTGTGTATGTGTGATAATTTCACGTCTTGAGATCCAATTCCTTCATGTGAAGCAAGGTTTTGTAATGTTGAAAATACTTCTTTTAGAGTTAGATTTTTGGAGAAAAGTGTTTGTTGTCTCTTTGTTTGACAAAGTTGGAACGCAACTTCACCTAAATCTCCTGTTTTTTTAAATAGTTTTAATACATCTAAATCGGAGTGTCCCATTGAGTTGGCAATTGCTTTGGCGACCAGTTTTCCTGCAATGCCTATTTTCTTGGACTCCCATTCTGGGAATACTAAACCTTGTAATAATAATATTGTCGGTTCTATTTGTTCATTAGGAAGTTTTTGTAGAAATTTAGCTAAAATATATGTTTTCTTAAGTCTTTGAGGGGATGTTTCTAAAGATTGGTATAGTTCGGCAAGTTCTTTGTAAAGCATAGAGTTAGTTTATTATAGTGATATTTAAAGTTGTTGAAATTTTATTTTATTAGATCATATAAGAGTATAACATATTTTGAAAACACTTTAAAAAATGGATAATCAATGTGCTTTGTTCTTATTTGTATTTGACCTTTAGAATATAATTCTGGAAATAAAGAGGTGTTTTTTATTAATTTCTTTATATTGCAAGAATCTACTTTCATTATGTAGTCTACTGAAAAGTCTTGAGGTTTTTCTTCTAAAAAATACGTTTTACTATCAATAGTTCTAAAATACCAATATTTTTCTTCGATATTTCCAATTTCTATTAAAAGATAATCTTTATTTCCTAGAGCAAAACCCCCTATAAATGACTTGTTGGTTAAATTTACTTTTTCCAACCTGTAAAATTCGTCTGGCCTAAAAGAACAATTTAAACTTGTATTTATTTCGAGTGCATTGACTTGTGTAAAAATGAATATTGAGACTAAAACGTATATTATCCACTTCATGTATGGATTTATTTTAAAAATATTATAAATATTGTGTTTTCGTAAAGTTTCCGGCTTTCTTGACAGTGGTTATAAATTAGAGTTCTACTAAATATATTTCATGAAAAACAAGATTGGAAAAATACTTGGAACCTCATTAGGTATTCTAGTTTTAGGTACGAGTTTACTTATATATGGTAAGAAAGGAATAACCACTTATGAACAATCTAAATTTTCTCTAAATAACTCTTTTGTAAAAGTTAAATATATTGAGAATTGTTTTGATACATTTACTAATGATGAAAACCGGCTTTTTTTATCTTTTAACGATACATGTTATATTATGAAAGACAAATTAGGTGAAAATTTATTGGATTGGAAAAATTTAAACTTGAAAAAGCAAGAAAATAAATTAGAAGAAATTACTATTAAAATAGGAAAAGAAGAGAAAAAATATGTCTTTTTAGAAGGAAAAGACAGCACAAACATCGAATTTGTTACTAACAGAGCTTTATTTAAAAAAGGAAATCAAATATATAATTTAGTCTTGGATTCTATTGGATTAGAGCTGAAAAAGAGCTATTTTGACAAAAATTCAAGATATTTTAACTCTATTGAAAAATTGGTTGAAAAGCAATGATTTATAAATGGATAAAAATATTCAAAAGCGTTAGAATGTTTAAGCAGAAAAGTTGTTTAGAGTTCTAATGGAGTAAATTAAAATGAATGGAACAGTAAAATTTTTTAACGAATCTAAAGGTTTTGGATTTGTTACAGCTGATGACGGAAAAGAATATTTTGTACACATTTCCGGATTAGCGTCAAGTGATTTGAGATTGAAAGAAAATGACCCAGTTACCTTTGATGTAGAAGAAGGAGAACGAGGTCCAAAAGCAGTTAATGTTTCTTTAAGCAAATAAGAGTTTAATTGAAATTGAGTAAATCTATTTTTTTATTTTTTTATATTACTAGTAAAGATAATTTTCCTACTAAATGTGTTAAAACTATCACGAATATTGCTATAGTTATATGTTCTAGAATTATATGTACTGGATCTTTTCGCTCTCTTTTTGCAATATAATAACTAAAAACAGATATTAATGAAAGTCCCCAAAATATACTTATTAGAACTGCAAGATCTAATTGGAAGAAATATATTGGAATTATAAATGATAAGGCAAATAAAAATTTGAAAATAAATGTGGATATTGTTGCTTCCCAAATTTCTTTAACTCTTAAATTTTGAGATTCTTCAGACATATGTATTCCAAATGCATCTGACATTGCATCTGCTATAGCTATAACTAATATTCCGCTAAAGATGATTGTTTTTGAGCTTGTGCTTGAGTTTAATCCTATGATGAGTCCTAAAGTTGTTATTATTCCAGAAGTCAATCCAAAACTTAATCCTTTTCTATAGGAATTCCTCATGTAGGAGGTTTAATTTTTTGTATTTAAATAGTTTTACATTGGACAAAGTTTTTTTGATTAGACTGTCCGTAGTGTTTGAAAACAAGGTTTTAACACATTAGTCGCACTGGACATCTCCGTGAGAAGCTTATAAACTGATTTGACCATGTTTATAGTAGGTGATTCAAATGGATGTAAAATTTATTGAAAAATTATTTTTTGAACAAATAAAACAAGTTACTAAGAAAAACTTACACAAAAGTTATGATTATCAATTTTCAGATGCATGGGTGAATAATTTTCGTGCAGGCGGCGAAACTATTTGGTGAGTGAAATGAAAGACGAAAGATTTATTGGAGAGTGTGAGATGTATCAACATCAAGTTGTTGAAACTATGAAAGAATATGGCTTAATTTATGCTGAAGAAGAAAACCTTATTGAAGAATATCTTTTTAGCACTAATAGGATGGGTGTTGCAAAGTGAGTGAATTGAATTCCATTGCTAAATTTTATCAAGATATTTTATCTCATGAAATGAAGATGAAATATAATTCTATTTGATTTTTTCTTTTTTAGAAAGATTTATATATTATTGATAATTTATATTATCAGATGATAAAAAAAAGTATCAAAGAAAAACTAAAAGAACATTATTTGAATAATCCTAATGATAAAAAAAGAGTTAGAGAATTAGAAAGAACCTTAAAAATTCCTTTACCTTCGGTTATAAGATATTGTCAAGAATTGATTCAAGAAGAAATATTGACGATCGAACGAATTGGAACTGTAAAATTGTTTATTGCAAACAAAGCAAGTAAAGAATATATTTTTGAAAAAAAAATACACAATTTAAGAAAGATTAATGAGTCCAAAATGGTTGAATATATGAAACAACAATTAAGTAATCCTGGAATAATTTTATTTGGTTCATTTTCAAAAGGAGAAGATGATGAAAATAGCGATATTGATTTGTATATAGAAACTCTTTCAAAAAAGAAACTAAATTTAGAAAAATTCGAAAAAATTTTTAATAAAAAAATACAAATATTTCAATATGAAAATTTACACGAGGTTCCTAATAAAAATTTAGCAAATAATATTTTAAATGGAATTATAATTAATAAAAATGTTGAGGTTTTTTAATGAAAGAATTTGATTGGAATGATTGTTTAAAAAATAATTCTGCGAGAATAATTACTGAAGATATTAAAAGGTCGCAATCTTTAATTCAAACATCTAAAGATAGATTGGATTTAATAAATGAAATTAATGAAAAAAATTGCAATTTTGTTTTTGAAGATTGTTACACTTCTTTGATGGAATTATTACAAGCAATAACATTTATGAAAGGATTTAATGTCGGCAATCACATTTGTTTAGGTTTTTTCTTAAGAGATGTTTTGGAAAGAAATGATTTGTTTGAAATTTTTGATGATTTAAGATACAAAAGAAATTCACTTACTTATTATGGAAATAAAATGGAATTTGAAATTGCAAAAGATGCAATAATAAAATGTAAAAAAATAATTTCTGAATTAAATAAACTTGTAAAATCTATCCTTTAATAACACCTAGTGGTTTTAATTTAGCAACTAAATTACCTATTTTAGCATCATGTGAAACTTTTACAACTTCATCTACATCTTTGTAAGCTTTTGGTGCTTCGTCTGCAACTCCTTTCACTGAACCAACTTTTAAGAAAATGTTGTCTTTTTCCATTTCGGCTTTTATTTCTTCACCAACAAATTCTTTTTTAGCTGCGAATCGACTCATTAATCTTCCTGCACCATGTGCTGTTGAAGAAAAGGATGCATCTTCAGCTTCGTTTGTTCCTACAAGTAAAAATGATGCTGTACCCATAGACCCTGGGATAATTACAGGTTGTCCGCTATGCAGGTAAGCTGAAGGCAGTAAAGGGTTTTCAGGTCCTAAAGATCTTGTTGCTCCTTTTCTATGAACTAATAATTGTTTTTCTTTTCCATCAACTAAATGTGTTTCAATTTTTGCAATGTTATGAGCAACATCATAAATTGTTCTGAATTCTACATGTGGAAATAATTTTTTAAAAGGAGTTTTTGCTAAGTTTGCAATGTAATGTCTATTTGCCCATGCAAAGTTTGCTGCGGCGCACATTGCTTTGTAATATTTTTGTCCTAAATCACTTTTGAATGGTGCATAAATTAAATCTTTTTCTGGCAGTTTTGAAATTACTTCAGGATATTCATCTTCCATCATTCTTAGGTAATCTGATGCTACTTGATGTCCAAGTCCTCTTGAGCCTGTGTGTATCATTAAACAAATTTGATTTTGTTTTGTAATTCCGAAAGCTTCAGCAGTTTTTTTATCGAAAATTTCTTGTACTGTTTGTATTTCTATGAAGTGATTTCCTGCTCCAAGTGTTCCTAGTTGTCTTCTTCCTCTTGACTTTGCTCTTTGTGGAACGCATGTTGGATCTGCATCTTTCATTTCTCCATTTTCTTCGCAGTGATCTATTTCTTCTTGCGTTCCTATGTTTTCTTTTTCTACAAGATATCTCGGTCCTTGTTTTAATATTGAAAACAATTCTTCATCAGTTAATCTTCTTAGACCATCTTCACCAACTCCACTTGGTATTTGTTTGTAAAGTAAATCTAGAAGTTCTTTTATTTTTGGTTGGACTTCGTCTAATGTTAAATTTGTTGATAGAAGACGGACGCCACAATTACTTACAACAATATTATTTGCAATAAAATTGTGTGAAGAATGATTTACTGTAAAATCATAAACATAATCATCGTAATCTATTCTTTCTATGTTTTCAATTGTATCCCAAACTGCACCTGATTCTCCAAATGAATTAGATTCTGAAAATTCTTTAAATGTAGGTAAATTGTCACCTATTCTCGGACTTGTTTTTCGATTTTCATATAAACTTCTTTCTATAAATCGCCTATTTATTTGATCATCACATAAGAAGTCACAAATTTCACTTATTTCTGAACCATTTTGTTTTAATGTTATTGCTTGTTTTTGCACTGCAATTCTTTTTTTAATTAAATTTTCTTTTAATAAAGTATATTGTATCGCTAAATTTGCTAGTTTTCTTTTAATTGGATTATATTCAAAATTTATTTGTTTGTATAAATTTAATAAATTTTTATTGTCTGCTGAAATATGAATTCTTACTCGATAACTTTCTTCATTTTTTTTATTAGTATAATCATGTTTAGGTGTTGATAAAACTGAATGAATTTCAAATTCATCCAACATATTTTTTATGTCTTCTAGAAATGTTATTCCTCCATCAATATTATTTGAAGATTTATTTATTCCAACGGTTGGCATATAAAATGTTGAATGATTATTAGTCATGGTATTTGGAGAAGACATTTCTGCGCCAAAATAAGTTGCTAAAAATAATCGTTTATGCCATTTTGGAGCGGTTTTTAACCAAAAAGGAATTCCATAATTTTGAATTGTTTTTTTTCCTATAGGCGTTCCTAAAATTGCCATAAGCGTTAATAAACTTCTTGAAGTTATTTTCATTGAATATTCTGTGTTATCAAATGAAACATTGCCATATTTTGTATCGATGCTATGGTGTCTTTCTCTAGAATAAATTTTTGAAGGAGTAAAACCTAACTTGTAAACATCTTCTCTTATTAATTCTAATTCTTCTGGCTTCCCCCAATATTCAATTCTCGCAGAATTTCCAGTTATAACTAAAGAGCCATCCCCCATATTATACGCAATTAATTTTATTAAAGCAGGAAGTTTAGAATCATTTTTTCTTAAAGGTACTAAATTTCTTTGTTTTAATTCTTTAATCATTTGCTCTTTATTAAATTTTGAAGGAAAATATAAAATATCTTCTTCTGTTATTAAACATTCACTTGAAGGTTCTTCATATTGAACTCCTTCAAAAGGATATGTTGCAATTTCTTCATCTTTCATTAAATTTAAAGTATTTTTCATTCCTTGTTTTGTGAATAGAGGGTGGTCTTCGGTCGTATTAATTATTTTTCCAGTTTTAGTTGTAATTTTAAACATTTTTTTATCGTTTTTTTTCTTCATAAATAAAACAGGAACGCTTATTTCATCTTTTTTTGAGTTTAAATCTAACGTTACTAATTCTTTTGATAAATCTTTTTCAAATTCTTCAATGGTTTTATAATAACCTTCGTTTGTTAATATTTTTGAATCTTTTGAAAGGCAGTTAATATCGAAACCGATCCCTCCGGGAGAAATTATTCCTTCTTCTAAATCAAAAGCTGCTACTCCTCCAATACTAAATCCGTAGCCGAGATGTGCATCACTCATCATAAAAGAATATTTTTGTATTCCTGGAAGTTGTGCAACATTCATTCCTTGTTTAAAACAATTATCTTTTTCCATATTTTTTAGAATATTTTCTGATGCGAATATTTTTACAGGAACATTCATAGTTCCTTCTTTTTCTATTTCATATGAGTAGTTGTTTAATTTTTTGATATTCATAATTTCACCTATATGTCTACAACAATTTGCGCATGAATTTGATTGTTCTTTTCTTCTATAATCATATCGCTATATGTCATGTTTTTGATTTGATTTTCAATTTCGTAATTTTTTACTTTATCTCCAGTTACTTTTACATTTAGTTTATACATATTGTTTTCGTTTTTTATTGTTAAGGATTGAATATTTGGAAGAAGTAAACTTTCTTCGTCGAACAAGATTATAAATTCATTTATGAAGTCGTATAGTAATGTTGTGATTTTTTTATTTTCTAGGGAAAATTCTTTTGTTTGGATGGATTTCACTTCTTTTTTTCCTAGCATTGTTTCGTAAATTGCTTTTATTGCTGTTTGGAATAAATCTTCGTATGATGTTGCAACTATGGCGATCTTTTCGTCTGCTGTATGTTCTAAGAATTTAAAAGTTCCCATTTATAAAGAAATAGAGGAGTTATTTATAAAAGTTTAGAAAAAAAGAAAAAGAAAAAAGATTAATTTGGTAATGCAGGTATTTCTGGCACATTATTATTTGCACCAAAAGTACATTCCTTAGCCACTTTTATAATCAATGGAGCATATAACAGATCATCATCTATTTTTTGATTTAATACTTCATCAACATGTTGTTGTGCCTCAGTTCCACCATATTGCCATTTTTGAGAAATTGGATTCCATTGATTTATACTTATAATTTCACAGTCTCCAATATATTCAGAGATAGTACTATTATAAAAACCAGGAGTTATATAAATAAAATTCCACCCTTTGTTAATTTTAGTTAATTTTAATCTTTCTCTATGATATTTTTCTATATCTCTTAATGCAACTTGTTCTATAGCATATTCACAATCATTGTCTGAATAAACCCATTGTGAAGTTATCATATAAGATAAAACTCCTTGTTCTCCCCCCATTGCTTCTGAAGTAAAATATGTTTCAAGTTCTTTTTTAGCATCAGAATTGTAAAAACCGTATCTCTGTTCACTTACTTTCCCACCAATATAACCTTTATTTGGAATATAAATATAATTATACTTTATATAATAACCTTCGGATTCTCCCAATTCATTAATCCCACAACCAAATGTTCTATCATAACCCATGTACTCTTGATTTGGTTGTCTATGAGGATGTGCCACCCCCTCTCCTGGAGAAGGAATTAAATTCCAACCTTTGTGTATTTTAAATGATGAAATCATATATGGTAAGTCTGAGCTACTTCCATAAACAACGTTGCTTGCAATTGTTTGAGTAGTTTCAGTTATTCCTAAATTTGAAATAGCCGTAACTGAAGATGTTGAAAGAATTAATAAAAATAATGCTAACAATATTTTTGTTTTCATTTTTATGCCTCTGGTAAAGCAGGTGGCCGTGGAATTGAATTTGAATCACTATCTGCATTATTCGTATTGTCAGAATTACTTGATTCCTCAGAATCAATGTCGTTATTTGAAGATGTTTCAGTTGTAGAACAAGCTGTGAACATTAAAACAAATAACATCAAAATTAAAAATATAGTCATTATTTTTTTCATGAAATTACCTCTATTAAAATATATCCACGAATATATATATATATCTTTTGTTTTCTAATATTCTCTGATTAATTTAGAAAAATCCTCACAACCAAACTGTTTTGGAAAGGTTTAAATAAAACCTAATTATTGTGCTTACATGGGAGATATATATCCAATTGATGTATTTGCAGTCTTCACATTTATACCTATTTTAGCAGTATTTGTAATTACTTCTTTAATATATTATATCAATAAACTTACAAATTCTGAGAAAGAAGCCAAATTTGTTCAAATATCTAAATACCTTTGTTATTTTTCGATGATTTTAACACACATTTTAGCTTTGAGTTTATTTATTTATAATTTATTTGAAAAATTACAGCGAGCTTCATTTGGAGAATTGAGTTTGTTATCTGGTTTAACCTCTTTGATTGTAACTAGTTTTATATTCATACTTCTATATAAAACAAAATATTTCAAATATCTTCAATATTATGTTGATTTTATTTGGATTGCATTTTTGATGTTTTTAATTCTTAATTCTGTAAGAATTGGAAGTGGTTATTTTAGTATTAATTTTGGACTTATAGGAATTATTTTAGTAGGTTTAGGAATCATTTATTTTAAGAAATTTCATAAGAAAACTAAACCCGAATAACTTCAGAAAAATTCTCACAATCACCACATTCTTCTGCTCTTTCATCTATTTTGTAATATTGTTTGGTTTCTTCAAATGTTCCTTTGTTTTGTATTAACCCTAAATCGTACGCAAGTTTGTCTGAATATCCTGGTGCCAGTATTTTAAAAGAAAAAGGAACTTTTTTTGGGGTTATTTTATTTATGTGTTTAACTAGATTTGTTGTGCAAGTACTTGTTAAAGTGTTGTAAAACTCCGGATTTTCTTTTAACTCATTTGTTCTTTGTATCATATCTAGAAATAGTTCTTGCATTTTTTCTTTGGTTGTGTTTATTTTGTACATATAGACATTATCTTTTCTATAATTTGTTCTAAGTTTGATTAAATCGTTTTCATCACCAAGAACATACATCAATTCATATTGTTTGAATAAACCTTTTGTTGCTGCAAAAGATTCTCCAACTTCTTTTCTTATTTCTATAGATATTGCTAGGTAATTTTGGTTTTCGAATTCGAATGAGAAAAATGTGTGTGCTGAACCTTCCCAATCCGAAAATGGTTCTACGATATAGTGTAAATTGTTTAATTGCGATAGGTTGAATGTTTTGTTGTAGTAATTTATTTGGTAATTAGTTGTATTTTTATATGTGAAGTTTCTTATGTTGTTTACATGAATTAAATCTCCATCAATTTCTGCGTATGAAAGAACTTGTTGGTCGCTATTCCAGTTTCGATCATTTGATGGTTGTATTGAGATGTAAATTATTATGGGCATTAATATTACTAGAAGTATGCAGTGTTTTAGTTTCATGTGTTGTTTTGAAGAGAATTTGTATTTAAATGTTTAGAAAAAAAAGAAATAAAAATAAAAAAATTAACTTTCCATAATTCTTTCAGAAATTTCTTTAAGTTCTTGTTCAGTTACTGTATCTTTAAACTTTAAAGGAATGACTGTATATGATTTGCCATCTAAAATTTTTGTTTCAAATGATTTCATATCTGTTGGTTCATACCAAAAAGAAGTTATTGTACTTAATCCTAGGCTTTTATTTGGTGTTGGATTTTGATTAGAATTCAAAGATATCCATATATAATATTGTCCTTCGGAAGTCATATTTTCTAACGGATAAAGTTTTCCACCCACATTGTATGAATTTACTTCTACATCCTTATACATACTTATTTGTGTATTAAAATCAGTATAGATGTAATAAAAATTATTAATTAATACTGGTGAAAACGCTTTTACATTCAAATAATATTTATTTATGTCTTCAGCGTACAATATTTCAACATTTTCAAAAATAGGAAAATCTTTTATATTTACTTCTTGACTATCGATAAGATTTCCTTGTGCATAGGAGTGACATTTAACATTCACATTTTCAATCTCCCCATTTAAATAATTACTATAGCTATTACTTAATCTGGAATCATATGAAACATCATAAACATCTGAATTAGAACTACTATCATAAAAGAAATTACCTGTGTCATAGAGACATTGTATTCCTGAATTTGAGAAAGGAGAGTTTATTGGATTTTCAACTGAACCCACGTAAATATAGCTTCCCAATGCTAAGTAAACCGAGTAACTCATTCCTTGATATTTATTAAAATAATATGATGTAAACGGAACATTTTCTTCAACAGGATCTATTGGTGTCGGGATTGTTTCTCTAGGTAATTTAGTAGCAACAGATTTTACTGCTTGTCCTGCTAAGTCTCCTTCAGCTTCACTAATTGCATAAGTTGCATCTTGAGAAGAATATTTACTACCTACATTCATTGCCATAAAAGTCATTCCAACAATAGCAACAATTGCTACGATTGCAATAAAAAAGTAATTGTTATTTGTGTCTTTTTTCATTTTAAAAAACCTCACTGCAGTTTTTTTAAGAAATTAACTTTATAAAAGTATTGTTTTCAATATTGTTTTTGCAAATTTCTCGGCGGATTGTGGTCCGTTTGCTGTGATTATATTTCCATCAATTGTAACTTCTTCGTCTATGAATATTGCTCCAAACTTTTCTAGAATTTTTGCAGGTTCTCCGTTGCCATTCCAAACTGTTGCGTTTTTACCTTTCAACACGCCAGACTGAGCCAAGATTATTGGTGCGATACATATTGCACAAAGTAATTTATTTTGTTTTACTGCTTCTTTACAAATATTTAAAGCGAATTCATTATTTTGATAAACTAATGCTCCCCCTCCACCAATAAATACAACAACATCATAGTCTTCGACTTTAACTTCAAATATATTTAAATCGACTATTTGTTCATTACCCATATGACTTAAAGCAATTTTTTCTGTTGATGCAGTAATTACTTTAATTTTATTATCTAAGAAAATTTGTTTAGGAATAGAATATTCTAATTCTTGAAATCCTTTTGGAGCGATAATCTCTAAAACTCTTACCATTTCATGAATTGTGAAAAATCAGCTAATTCTTTTTTTGGTTTTAATTCCTCTTCATCTGACCCATCAAACATATTTAATAAATCATTTGCAGAAGTTCCTTTATTTACTTGTCCAGTAGATGGTAATTCGTTGTTGAAAAACATACTTGGTTCAGAATGTGTTGTTGTTATGTTCAAATCAGATTGTTGCGTATCTACAATTTTTCTTAAGAAATCGATTGCGTGTGCAATGTGTTCTTTAGAATCTTTTTCAGTATCAATAGTTAGGACTGTCATATTAGCTATTTTTTAGAAGAGGAAGTATTTAATTATTTTGGTTTTGAATCGTTTATAAATATTCATTAAGGAGTTTTTCAACAGACTTCATTTTTTCAGGTTTTCCGTGAATACGTATATTTACAGGCGGGTTCAAATTATGCAAGTGTTTGTAATCTATAACTACATCATTTAATACCCAAACAGAGATGTCCAATTGATTGTGCTGAGAATAACTGCAAATCTTTTCCGCATTCATTTGATTCATTATTTCTTGAAAATTAGAATGTTCATAAGTTCCTGTGTGGAAACCAGTATGAATTAATTTTTGCATCTAATACAGAAATATTTAGAAATCGTATTTAAGTCTTGTGAATTAAAATAATTCTTCCTTCTCCAATATGAACTCATCTGCAGTTGGATATGTTTTAGTAACTGACGCAAAATAATTCTTTCCATTTGGAAAATCTGTTTTTATTTCTTTCCAAATATCTCTCAATACCCAAGGAGCAATTAAAATTTTTCCTTTTTCTAAAACTATTAATTCAGAAGGAATATCAAAATATTCTTGTATTTCTTCAAATTGTTTTAGAGTTATTTTTTTAATTGAATAAATTTCTCCTTTTGTAATCATGCCTTCTTCATCCACTTCAGTATAACTTTTATGTATTGATTCGGCTCTTAGTCTTAATCGATTGGCTAGTTGTACAGCATCTTTAAATTGGCAGGAACAATAATGTACTGAAAAATTTATTTTTTCTCCGTATGTTACGCATTTTAAAGCGGTTTCTTGGCTTCCTTTTAGTGCATATGAAATGTTGTTTTTTAATTTATATTTTCTTTCTGAAAGTCTCTTGTCATTTGTGTCTGAAATTTCTAATTCGTTTAAATTTATGAATTTGAACTTGTGTTTTTTGGCAAAATCTATTAATTGTTTTATTTCTTTTAATTTATCAGGGATTGCTGGTACTTCTATTCCTGTTACAAGTTTATGTGTGTTAAGTAGCATTTTACCCCATGTATTGGGTTGTTCTATATTTGGATGAAATCTTAATTCATCTAATCCTGCTTTTGCTAACGCATCTATTTTTTCTTGTGTTAAAAATTCTAATGAAGTGTACAGATGGATGTGAAAGGATTTTCCAAAGTGTTTTTTTAATGCGTTTATGTATTTTGTAGTTCTTTCTATTTTTGCTAAGGGATCTCCCCCTGTGAATGAGCATCCTTTTGATTGGCAAAGTTCCATTTCTTTGATTAAGTCTTTTATTGCTTTGTTTGTATCTGGAGTTTTTAGAATTAATTCATTTACTTTTACAATGTCAACTTTTCTTTTATCGTCTGAAATTGGACAATAAAAACATTTGTAATGACAAAGTCCTGTTATGAAAATTACTGATTTTCTTCCTTTAATACATTGTTGGCATCCTTTTGTGAGTTTGCCTGAGAATTGTTTTTCACATTGGACTAGTTTCATCAGCATTAATAATTATTTATAAGTATATAAATATTTAGAAAAAATACTTGTCCTATTAGAATTTATTTTGATTGTTTCAGAATTAGATATTAAAAAGTGTATCATTCGTCAGTCGCTGATTGACTAATTTACTTTTTATATCTTTTAAATTAAATCGCTATTGATTCGTTGGTTATTTTTCCAATAACCATTTCCAAATAGGTTTTACAATTATTTTTTTATTTTCAATAATAAATTCATTTTCTTCATCATCAGTTAAAATTAAACCGTTTTTTAATTTATATTTGTTCATTGCTTCAATTAACCCTTCAATTTCTCGTTTTTTAGTTTCTTCACTGGATAAATTTTTAGTAACTTGTATTGCTTCGACTATGTTTAGACCATCACGAATTACAAAATCACATTCTTTATTGTCTTTATGATAATATATTTCTTTTTCTCTTCTCTTTAATTCAATAAAAACAACATTTTCCAAAATTCGTCCATAATCTTCAGAAATTTTAAAGGATACATTGTTAATGAAAGACGTATCTATAGAATAAACTTTTTTGTTTGCAATTAGTTGTTTTTTAAGTGAATTGTCATATTTTTCTACTGAAAAAATTAAATAAGAATTCTCTAAATAAGAAATATAGTTTTTAACAGTATTTAAACTTCCAAAATCTAAACTTTTTTTTAATTTATTATATGAGAATTCTTTTCCAACATTACTTAATAAATATTTTGCTAGTTCTTTTAAAGATCTTTCATCACTTAATTTATATCTTACAAGTATGTCTTTAAATAAAATATCATTATAGATTCCTTCTATAATTTCTTGTCGTTCGTATTATAAATACTCAGAAATTCCTCCTAGTTGAATATATTTTTCAAATAAATTCTTTAGTTTTGATTTTTTTTGAGAGATATAAAAATCTTTTTTTTCAAATTCAAAATTGTTGAATTTTAAAAACTCTTCAAATGAAAAAGG
>JAQUYS010000022.1 GCA_028691765.1 Candidatus Nanoarchaeia archaeon
TGATGTCTGCAGGAACAACCATTCCTCTTTCAAAAAAGATTAAATCACCTATTACTAAATCTTCGGATTTGATTTTCTTTTTGACACCATCTCTTAAAACATAAACGTATTTTACTCTTAATTTAGATAAAGCGTCTAAAGCTTTACCTGCATTATATTCTTGTATGAATCCAGAGAATCCAGTTGCAAAAATTATAACTAGTATGACTATGAATTCGATTACATGATCTGCAAACAAAGAAATCAATGACGCCATCAATAAAACATATATTAATATTGAATTAAAGTTTCTAAACAAAATTTTTAACATTCGCCCTTTTTCTTCTTGAGCGATAACATTTGGCCCATCTATTTCAATTTTTTCTTTGGCCACCGCTTCTGTGAGTCCTTTTTTAGAAGAATTTAGTTCAGAAAGAATTTCATCAATGGATTTTAAATACCAATATTTTGTTGTTTGAACATTATTAATATTGTTAAATTTTATCAACACATCTCCCTCTTATTAAAAATTTAGAATACAAGTATATAAATCTTACTGATTAAGCTTTTTTGCTAGGATAACTGCACCCAATGCACCTGCATCATCAGATATTGAGTATTTATATATTTTTGTAGATGAAAACAACTCAGGCATGCAATATTTTTTTACTTCTTTTTTTAACTTTGTATATGTTGTTTTAGAAATATTGCTCATACCTCCACCTAAAACGATTACATCTGGATTTAAAGTGTTTATGAGGTTTGCTATGGACCAAGCCATTGCAGACAGGGCGATTTGAGATATTTTTTTAGCAACGACATCTTTTAAATCGAATATTTTAGAAGGCAATATGTTTTTTCCATAACTTTTCTTCATATATTTGCCACCACAAAGATGTTCAATATTATAACTTTGTTTAGTTTGGGAATCTATGAGTATTGGAACTTTTAATTTCCCTATTTCTCCTGCACCACCTTTAGAACCCGAATAAATTTCTTGGTTTATTATTATTCCACTACCTACGCCTGTGCCCCAAATTACGCCAACTAGATTAATATATTTTGAATATTTGCCTTTTACGCTTTCTGCTAAAGCAAAGCAATTAGCATCATTTTCTATTATTACTGGAAGGTTAAATTTAGTTTGAATACTTTTTTTAAGATTTTTTCCTTTCAAATCGTTTAAACCCACGCCTGTGGAAATTAATTTTCCTTCTTGAACTATGCCACAAATAGAAATTCCTATTGTTTGAACTTTTTGTTTAGAAATTCCAATTAAAAATTTGATTATATATGTGAGCTCAGAAATTATTTGTTTGTGATTTAAATCTTCAATAAATATTTTTTTAGAGTATATTATTTTTCCAGAATCATCTACTAAAATTCCTTTTATTTTAGTCCCACCTATATCCAGTCCAATAATTGACATAGTTAGATTAAAATTTTAGAGTTTATAAATTTATGCGTAATTTAATATATTAGAATATTTTTCTTTGGTTTATGAGATTTGTACATTTAGCTGATTGTCATTTAGATGGGTATAGAGAAGAAAAGTTAAATTTGATGAGTCTTGATAATTTCAAATACATTGTCGATTTTGGAATTGATAAAAAAGTTGATTTTATTCTTTTAGCGGGAGATTTGTTTAATTCAGCTTTACCTAAAATTGATGTTTTAAAAGACGTAGCTACAGAATTGAAAAAATTAAAAGATGTTGATATTCCTGTTTATTTTATTCCTGGGAGTCATGATTTTTCTCCAAATGGAAAAACTATGCTTGATGTTTTAGAAAGTGCCGGTTTGATGATTAATGTGTTTAAAGGAAATATTACTCCTTCTGGAAGTTTGATGTTAAATTGGACTGTTGATGAGAAAACTAAAGCACACATTACAGGAATTCATGGATTAAAAGGTATGTTGGATAAAGAAAGCTATGAAAAACTGGATTATTCTAATTTGCATTCTTCTGAGTTTAAGATTTTTATGTTTCATACCGCTATAAAAGAAATGATGCCTAAAGATTTGGAAATGATGGAAGCTTATTCCATGGACATATTGCCTCCAGGTTTTGATTATTATGCAGGCGGACATGTTCATGTCAGAAGTCAGAAAAGGAGGATGCAGTTAGATTGTAACGAGAAAGCAGAAACTGAAAGTCTGAATTCTGAAAAACTGCACGCGATAAATAACAACGTTATTTATCCTGGGCCTACATTTCCTAATAATTTTTCTGAATTGCAAAAATTGAAAAAAGGTTCTTTTATTTATTATGAGGATGGAAAAATTGATTTAATTGAAATTCCGAATAAAGAAGTTCAATATTTGGAAATAGATTGTAATAGTAAAACTCCTTCATCTGTTGAGGAGAATTTTGAACTTCTTTTGGAAAAAGTTGAATTAAAAAATAAGATTGTGTTGTTAAGATTTTTTGGAACTTTATCTGAAGGGAAAACTACTGAAATAAATTTTAAGAAACTTGTTAAAGCTTGTATGGATTTAGGAGCACACATTGTTTTGAAAAACACAAACAAATTAGAAAGTAAGAAAATAGACGATATTGTTATAACCGAAGATTCTGTTGAGGACATAGAGTTGAACACTATTGATTCTAATTTAGATAAATCAAAACTTCCTGAAGGTTTTGATGAGAAAGAATTTATTCTTGAGTTAATTCGTTTGTTAGAAACTGAACAATATGATGGTGAGAAGAAAAGTACTTTTGAAGAGAGACTAATAAACGATGTTAAAAGATTAATAAAAAAATAAAATTAAGGTTTATACC
The DNA here is from genome assembly GCA_028691765.1 of Candidatus Nanoarchaeia archaeon. Classification (GTDB taxonomy): domain Archaea; phylum Nanobdellota; class Nanobdellia; order Woesearchaeales; family SKGA01; genus JAQUYS01. Next base: position 2,762 of record JAQUYS010000022.1, read on the forward strand.
TTAACATTGTTCTTGGAAAAGGAATTGCATCTTTGATGTTATCAAGTCCACAAATCCATGAAATTACTCTTTCTACACCGAATCCAAAACCACCATGTGGAACTGAACCATATTTACGAGTGTCTAAGTAAAATTCATATTGAGAAACATCTTCTCCGTCTGCTTCTAGTTTTCTTTTGATTTCTTCTAGGTCGCTTTCTCGTTCACTTCCACCTATGATCTCTCCATAACCTTGGGGAGCTATAAAATCTACTCCGTGAACAACTTCACCATATGGAGATTCTCCTGGAGCTTCTTTCATATAAAATGCCTTTACACATTTTGGATAGTTTGTTACTGCAATTGGTGTATCAAATAATTTTGATAATTCATCTTCTTCTATTGTTCGTAAATCTTTTCCCCATTCAATTTCCATAGAACATTTTTCTTTTAATAACTTTAAAGCTTCGTCATAAGTTATTCTCGGAAATTTCTTTTCAACTGTTGGTTTTAATTTTTCAACATCTCGTTCTAATATTTTTAATTCCTCTTGATTTTTCTCTAAAACTTTTCCAACAACATGTTTTAATAACGCTTCTCCATAATCAATTATGTCATCAAAAGTTGCCCACGCTACTTCCATCTCTGCATGCCAATATTCGGTTAAATGTCTTGATGTTTTTGACTTTTCTGCTCTAAATGATGGAGAGATAGTATATATTTTTTCCAATGCAAATATTGCAGGTTCAGCATATAACTGCCAAGTTTGTGCTAAGAAAACATCTTTCTTTCCAAAATAATCTACTGAAAATAATGAAGAACCTCCTTCACATTGTACTGCTTGAAATATTGGCGAATGATATTCATAAAATCCTTCTCCTTTGAAATATTCATCTATTGCCCCAAATACAGTACTTCTAATTTTCATCATAGCAATCATTTTTTGACTTCGAAGCCACAAATGTCTATTGTCTGCTAAGAATTCAACTGATTGATCTTTATTTATTGGAAATGCTATTGATTCTCCAATTAATTCGAAATCCTTTACACTTATTTCATAACCTGTTGGAGCTCTTTCGTCTTTCTTTATTGTTCCTGTAATGGTCATTGAAGCTTCTATTTGAAGTTTATCTGCTATTTGGAATTTTTCTTCTCCAACTATTGCTTTCTCAATAACACATTGAATTGTACCTGTAACGTCCCTTAAAATAATAAATTTTAATTTAGCGCTACCTCGTTCTCTGTAAACCCAACCACGAATGGAAACTTCTCCTTCACCTTTTTTCATTGCATCTTTTATGGATATAAATTTCATTTTATTTGACCTCATTTGAATAATTTCTTTAAAAAAATAAATAGTTACTTAATTATAAAGCTTTGGACATCAATTAATTATAGAATAAACTACTTTAAACTCAACTTTTCCTAAAGTTTGTGTTTTGTAGTATGCGAACATCTTAAAATATAGAATTACTAAGAAATATATAAATTTATTCTATTTATTGAATTTTTGAATATAAGAACATCTTTTACACAAATCTTCAATTAATTTTCGTTCTTTAAAACCGTTTAGTATATCTTGAGATTTTTTTGAATTTAAAATTTCATTTAATGTATTATTTTTAATATTTCCTAAAGGAATATTTCCATCATTATCTAAACAACAAGGAACAACGATTCCATTTGAAAGAATCCCTATATGTGTTTTGAGTCCTAAACAATAACCTGTTTGATTTTTAACTTCATTTTTAACATTTGGCCAATTAAAAGATTCGTCATAATTTATGTATAAATTCGGTTTTATTTCAATTCCGATTTTATTTTTTTCATCTTTTAATGTTGTATTAAATTCAGTTTGAATAATATCAAGAATATTTTTATTAGCTGAATTATTTATATTCCACAATCTATAAACAATTATTAAATCGGTTCTTTCTTTTTGAGCAAGTTTTGTAAAATCAATTATTTGGGTTAAATGTTTTCTAGCATCCTCTTCTGAATAATTTTCGTTTAATGAATGAATTGAAAAGTTTATTCTTTTTATCGTTTTATTTAATAATATTTGAGAATATTTATGAACTAAAATTCCGTTTGTGGTAAGATTGATTTTAACATCTTGTTTTTGAGCATAATGAATTATTTTTTCTATCTCGGGATGAAGTAAAGGTTCCCCCATGACATGCAAGGTTATTTCTTCAGCTAATTGTTTTGATTCATCTATTGCTTTTTTATATAAGGATTCAGACATATATTCAGGAGTTCTTGAAGTTTTAGGACAAAAATTACAATTTAGATTACAGACATTTGTTATTTCAATATATATTTTTTTAAATCTTTTTTTCATGAAGTTTAGAAAGGAAAGGTTGTTTTTATATTTATGTTAAAAAATTTACATATGCTTAGAATGAATCCATTATAACGAAACAAAATTACAGAAAATACCTATTGTAATTCTTTAGCAATTTTATCTGCAGCAACTAATTCTGGAACAACTACAACTTTTGCACCTACAGCTTTGAGTTTTGAAACTAATGATTCTTTATCACATCTAGAATGGATTTCAATATTGGGATTTACCTTATTTTAAACCAGTGCTACCAAATTTCTTTCCTGTTCTTTTTGTTTCTGTAAGTTCTTTTACTTCTTCTATTTCCAATTTGTTTACAGGAACGATTAAAATTTGTGCAACCCTCATTCCTTCTTCTATTTGCACATCATCCATTCCAAAATTTATTAATAAAATTGTGAATTCTTCTCGATATGAAGAATCTATAGTTCCAGCAATAACATGACATCCTAATTTAGTCACTACGCCTGCTCGATCCCTTATTAAACCCACATAACCCTCGGGAATCTCCAATATCAAACCTGTTTTTATTTCTTTTTGTTCCATGGATTTTAAATTGACATCATAAAGTGATCTGACATCAAAACAAACATCCGAATCTGTAACATATTCAGGCAAACAAGCGTTGTCGTTTAACTTTTTAACTTTTAATATATTGTTCATTTTAAATCAACTTAATTTAGTTTTACTTGTATATAAAGATTAGCTTGTTAAAAAATAAATAAAAATTACTTCTTAGTAACTTTTTCTTCTTTCATAATTAATTTCGCAATTAAGAATATCACAAATGCAATTATTATGAAGTTTAACAATTCTCCAACGAATGCGCCCCATTTAATCATTATGGTTCCCATTGTGAAAGTTGCTTCTTTCCAAGCCCCACCTGGAATCATGAATGTTATTATTGGCATAATGATGTTATCTACCAGAGATTTTATTAAAGCGGTTGCTGCAGCGCCCATTATAAATGCAATTGCTAGAGCAATAACTTTATACTCTTTTAAAAAATCCATAAATTCTTTCATTGTTTTTTTCATAAATATTCCTCCAATTGATAACTTATTTAATCTAAAGAAGTATTTAAATTTATTCTTCGTAGGCTTTTCTAGCTAATCTAGAGGTATATGAAACATCTAATTTCATTAAACCTACTTGAGTTTCATCGGGAACAACAAATTTATTTATTGCCCATAAAAAGCCATCCGCTTGATTACCTAATGTTTCTTTTCTTTGAGCAACATCTCCACAAATAATTATTTTCGAAGATGAATCTGCATGACCTAAAACATTTTTCACAAGTTCGGGAGATAAATTAACCGTTTCGTCTAAAACTCCATAAGTTTGGTTCAATGTTTCACTACCCATAAAATAAGGATTCAATAAAGACACTATTCCTTGGTCCGTACGCATAGATTTTGTTTTTGCCAAACACAATTGTTTTTCAAAATTCTTAAATGTTGAACTTTCATTAAATATTGCCGAAACAATACTGGACTCTGCAAAGCCAACTCGATCTATTAATTTAACATATTTTTCTAATCTTGGAAAAAAACTTTGTCGTTCTTTTTCTTTTCTTCTAATGTCTGCATGTTTATCGTCCGGCGTTATTTCCAATAATTGTCTATCTGTAAATATAGTCATATCGCCATATCGAGGACTTTTATAATTTGGATCTCCTTCTTTAAGATCTGATGATTGCATTAATTGATAAATCCCTCCTGCTAAAGTTAATAAAGTTTTTCCAGTTCCTGCGGCACCTGCTAAGAAAACAAATTTTATTTTGGGATCTAATATTAATTTTAATGCCAGGTATTGTTCTAAACTATTAGGAATTAAATTAAAAATTGGCGTAGCTATTGTTGCCTGAATTTCGGTTTTATTTAGATCGGGAAAAACATTTTTAAGAATGTAGACCTTATCTTCTTTTCCTACTTGATATATTAAACCAAAACTTCCATCATCTGGTTTAATGTGTATGTATTGATTGACAAAGGCTGTAAAAGGAATTTCATTTCCTAATAATTTTAAATCAACTTTATTTCCAGAATGTTTTAAATGTTCGTGCAATTCAGAATCACAAATATTTACCAATCCATTGTTTACAGCCGATTTTAATTTTTCTTCAAATCTAGGAAATTTTACTTCTTTATATCCCTCAAGATTCAGATTTAACATCCTACTCTCAAGAGATGTTACTGCTTCAACATCTTTACGTTCAGAATCAGTAGGTTTTTTAAAAATAATCTCCAATCCTTCTTCTTTAAGAAAAACTGTTGAAGGGTCTGAAGGAGTTCTTTTTCCATTTTCAAAAACATATTTTATAGTTTTCGCAATATTTAGATCATTTTTTAACTCTGGAAGATTTTCTAAAGTAGGTTCAATATAAATTCGATTAAAAAATTTTTCTTGAGAATTTTTAAAATGCACAAATAAATCTAAACCATATTTTTTTATTAAAGACCAATCCCAAAAATATTTGTTTCCTTCTATCAAACCATACGTTGATGTTTTTTTAGAGGAAGCCATCTTAATTCATAATCAAATCTTGTAAAGATTCGTATTCTTTTTTACGTGCTTTGTTGGTATCTCGTTTAGAGGGAATCAACCTCAAAGAATAAAATTTCGCAATTCTTTTTGCATTATTGTAAATTTGTTTTCCCAATGAAACCAATTCAGTTCTTAAACTACCATAGTCCATATTTAATTCTCCATTTTGATAATCAGTTATTTGTTCATCCAAATAATGATAGAAATGAGCTTTAGGTTGTTCCAAATCAAATTCAGACACAATTTTTCCTAAAAGCATAAAATAATCATTATTTTTTTGTTCAGATTCAGAGTTTACTAAATCTGTCAATGCCGTATAAATAGTGTATCTTTCAAACATGTTCCCCACAACAATTTTAGCCCATATGTTGTTTATATAAGTTTCTATTTGTAACTACTAACGAGTTTATAAATAATTTAAAGAAGTTATAACTTAGTTGTAAGTAAACTTTATCTTTTCCAATCAAGCAAGAATCTTGCTCCTTCTTTGATTTCTTTTTCAAGATATTTTTGCTGAATATTTGAAGAAAATTCTTTATTCTCATTTCCAGAAAAATATTCTTTTAGAAAATCTTCAGAAAATTCAGAATAATTTCCTTTTTTAATTGCTTTTCTTAAATCAGATAATAATTTCTCCATGAAATATAAGTTGTGTATTGTAGATAATTTATATGCCAACAATTCATGATTTTTAAATAAATGATGTAAATATGCACGAGAATAATTTTTACAAGTATCGCATTTACATCCTTCTTCAATTGGACTTTCATCCTCTAAGTATTTTTTCTTAAAAATATCTATTCTTCCTTTAGATGTAATCAAAGCTCCGTGTCTTGCATTTGATGTGGGATATATTGAATCAAAACAATCAACCCCTAAACCAACTGCCCAAACTATGTCTGGAGGAGAACCTAAACCCATAAGATATTTTATTTTGTGTTCATCAAAACATTTTACAGCTTCTTTTATGGTGTCAAAAAGTTCTACTCTTTTTTCTCCCACAACTAAACCTCCAAGAGCATATCCATCAAATTCCATTCTGTTTATTTTTGTTGTTGAAAATCGCCTATACTCTGCTTTCGTTCCACCTTGAGATATTCCAAATAATAATTGCTTACTTCCGTATTCTGTTTTCAACTTACTGTGTTCTGTAAGGCAACGTTTTGCCCAAAGGTGTGTTCGTTTTATTGCGTCAACGTAATCTTTTCCATTTAATCCATAATGTGCTACATCGTCAAAAGTCATTGCTACATCTGATCCTAGTTTGAATTGATTTTGTATTGCAATTTCTGGAGTGTATTTATTTTTCTTTCCTGTTTTGTCTTTAAACAAAACTCCTTCATCAGATTTTTTTAATAGAAAATCTTTGCTAAGAACTTGAAATCCTCCTGAATCTGTGAATATTGTTTTTTTGAAATTAGAAAATTTATGTATTCCACCTAATTTTTCTATGACGTCTATTCCTGGATATAATGACAGGATAAATGAATTTGAAATTATACTTTCAAAACCTAAATTTAGTACTTCTTCTGAGGATAAAGCTTTTACAGTTCCTCTTGAAGCTACAGGCATAAAGAAAGGAGTCTGGACTGTACCGCTAGCGGTTTTTAGAATACCGCATCTTGCCTTTCCATCTTTATGTGTTATTTGAAACATAGTAAAAGAAAAATGAGAAAGAATAAAAACTTACCTAATCTAAATATGGTATCAATGCTTTTAAAACTCTATCTTTTACTTCATCAACTGGTGCTTCAGTAGGAATCGAAATAATTCTTGAATATTCCGAGTCTTTTTTAGATAAGGAATTGTAATACTCAATCTCCGAAAGATAACCATTTCGAACCTTTTCAAAAAAACCTTTTCCTTTTTTATCAAAAAAATCTTTTTTTCCAGAATCTCTTAAAGAAGATCTTCTTAATCCTTCTTCAACGGAAACATCTAAATATATTGTTTTAGTTATTTGAACATCTGCACCTTCAAATATTTGTTTGTTAGTTTCTCTAATCCACGGTATTAATTTTGGATTTTGGGCATACCCTTGATAGGTTGTTGTTGAATCTTTTGATCTATCTAAAAAAACATAATTTCCTTTTTCCAATTCTGCCTTTACTTTTTTCTCTAATTGATCTGCTCTAGCTGCAAAAAATAAAAAACTTTGAGTAGTTGGGCTAATTTTAAATTTTTGAAATAAATGAACTAAGTCTTTGAAATGGTTTTTTGTAAATTCTTGGTCTGCATTTTGTTTAAGAATTGATCTCATTAAATCTGCAAAATCTGTACCACCAGGCTCATAAAATTTTAAAGTTGAAATAGGATATCCTCTATTGATTAATTCTTCTTTTAAAACTGAAACATGTGTTCCTTTTCCTGAACCTTCAATTCCTTCAAAGGTGAATAATTTACCCGCCACATTATTCTTCTCCAGACCAAACTTTTTTGAAATCATAAAATTTATCTTTTCCTGGTAAAAATTTTAAAGTTAATGGACAACTTTTTTGAACCAGCTTAGAATATTCATCAATTAACTCCCGTATATCCCATTGAGCAGGTAAATTTTTTCGTTCTGCACAAATAATCGCAACGATTTGTCTATTGTTTGCATCCAATAAAACTCTTCGTTTATGTGCATTCGTTAATACGTATTCTGCGACATCTGAAGAATAACCTTGCTTCAATAAGTGATAATATGTGTTTGTTGATTGATTTAAAATGTTTTCAAATTCATCTTTTAAACCTGTACAAATTATTGATTTAGGCGTTGTATATCCTAACATCGGATTATATTTTTGTGGAATCAATGTATTCATTCTATGTCTTTTCATTTGTGCAAATGCGGATGAACTCATTTTAAATTCTGCAACTCTATCTCCTAATTCAAATTCTCTCAATTTTGGATCGTGAACTTCTTGATATTTCTGGGAAAGTTCAACTAATAAACCTTTTTCATACCTATCCATATTTTGAACAACATTTAAACAAGTGGCATAATTCATATTTGATGAGGAAAATAATAATCCGGCTAAAATTGAATCATCTCTACTTAATTTTTCAAACAATTGGACATTAGAAAGACTGTCCGCTTTGAATAATTTACCTGCAGTTATTTGACTTGCAAATGTTTCTAAATCTTTTCTTGTTTGTTGGAAATAAAGTGTCGGTTTTGTATATTTAATTACTGAAGGAGCAATTCCATCTACTTCTGTAAATAATTTCTCTCCAAGTTCTTTTAATTCTTCCAACTCTGAACTTTGTAACATAGTTATTAACGATTCTAAATTCCTAGCACTCACAGAAATGCCTAATTGTGCTTCTGTCGCCATAGCTAAAGGATATCTTGCATCTTCTTTTCCTAATCCTTCCGTAGTTACCTTTTGTTTTTCAAGAGATTTGCAATTCAAAGATTTAAATAACTCAGAATAATCTTGGTTAAAATGCCAATTTTTTAATTTTTCTAAATTTGTATTGTAAAATTGATTTTGTTTTTCTATATTTTCTATAAATAATTTTTCTTCAGGAGTTCCTTTTAGTTCATTAGGAACGACATAATCTCCATCCAAAGTTATGTATCTTTGAGATTTTTCTGTAAAACTCATCAACCTTTTCTTTTCTACAGTTTCTACCGCTTTTCTAGATAAATGTTCTATATCAAAATTTAAGAAGGCATGTTCTGCTATGGATTTGTGACCCATTGTAAAAATAATCGCTTCATTTGTTTTTCTTGAAGCATCAACTTGTTCTCTTGCAATTTTTCTTAAATCAGCTAAATTGCTTGGATCTCTACTTATTCTCGCATATGCTGCAGAAATTGTTTCTGGCGTTAAATTATTTAAAATATTTATCGCTCCATTTGGTGATCCTTCTGTAATTTTATCAATTGCATCTTGTAAAGAACCTCTATCAACATTAAAACCTGCTAACTTAACATGTAATTTCCCCATAATATCCCCAAAATAGAAATACAATTAGGATTTTTAAATAAATGTGTTCTACAGAATATTTATTTATATACTGGTTTAACTTCTTTTAAATAATGATAAACATCTTCCGGCTTTTTACCATTAAAAACGATTTCTTTCATAGCATAAGCAACTGAAAAAGGCCTATCTGACTGCCAAATATTTCTTCCTATTGCAAAACATTTAACACCTGTTTGTAAAAGTTCGTAAGTTTTGTCTAAAAATTCTTTCTCAGATTCTTTTTCTCCACCGGCAGCAGTAACTCTTGTTCTTCCTGCATTTTGAACTACCCATTTATAACCTTCTGGATCGTCATTGTATTTTAATTTAACAAAATCTGCACCTAGTTCTAAACCAATTCTTGCAGAATATGCAAGTAAATCCGTATCAAGGTCATTTTCTATAGCTTTTCCTCGAGGATAAACCCAAAGAACCACCGGTAAACCATGATGATGTGCTTCTTCAACAATTTTTCCGAATTCTTCGAATTGTTCTTCTTCAAATTCGCTACCAGGATAAATAGTGTAGCCCACAGCACTCGCACCTAAATGTATCGCCCTCTTCACAGAACAGATTTGTTTTGAGTTTGGTTCAACATGAGGTAATTTTGTTTTTCCGTTTAATTTTAAAATTAATGGTATATCTTTGTAAGCTCCATGATAATATTTTTCAGCGAGTCCATGTTGCAATATTATTGCGTTAAAGCCACCATCTAATGCGATGTCTAAAATGTATTTTGGATCAACAGTTTTAAGATTTAAATCGGTAGGTCCATGTTCTAAACCTTGATCATAAGCTAAAAAAATTGCTTTATCGTCTTTCAATAATTTTTGAACATCTATTTTCATTTTATTCACCTAATGATTCTAAATAATGTTTTATGGTGTCTGACATTTCATATTTTGAATTGGAAGAAGTAATTTTGCTTGCTAAATCTGCCATTGAAAAAACATCTCTTATCCAACTTGCAAAATGATTTCCATTTTGTGTATGGTAATTAAAAACATCATCAGACATATCTTTTAAAATCATACTTAATTGATTTAAATCGTTTATTTGTATGCCATTTTGTAATGTAAATTCCTTTCCATTAGGAGAAATGAAACTTCTTTGAACTTTTTGCTGTATTTTATCTACAACATAAGATTTAATTTCTAAATTAATTGTTTTTAATTTTTCGAGTGCATCATGTTTAAACATTAAATTTGTTTTTGCACCCATTCCTGAGATACATGCTTCAGATTGAATTATTCCAAGTTTTAAACAATCTTCAATAGTTAAACCATAGAATAAGCCTGAAACAAAAGCACTTGCAAAGGCATCTCCTGCTCCTGTAGTTTCTACAATTTTAAGATCTTTAGATGTTCCGATTTGATAAATTTTATTTTTATAATAACTTGTTGCTCCATTTTTCCCATCTGTAATTACAACGTATTCTGGACCATATGAAGAAAGTTTTTGAGCTAATTCGCCGATATTTTGATTTTGTTCATTTAATAATAGTTGTGCTTCTTCTTTATTTAAAACTAAAACATCTAGATTTTTTAAAACATCTTTTAATTGCATGATGCCTAATTTAGCTTGATAATTGGATGGGTTGAATGCTGTTTTTGCACCTGTTTTTTTCACTACAAAAAATATTGATTTTAATGTTTCAAAAGATTGTCCTATCATTGAAGAAGAATAAAACCATTTAGTTTGTAAGTTAGATAAAACTACATCCGAATCTAGCAACTCATTATTTGCTCCTTTATATGTTAAAATTGTTCTTTCATGCTCTATTGAATTTAAAACGACTGAGTAACCTGTTTTTTCTCCTCGAGCACCTATGAAATTTATATTTTCTTTCTTTAATAATTCTAAAATTTTTTCTGCGTTTGCATCGTTACCTAGTTTTCCAAGATAAGCCGTTTTTAAACCTAATCTTGAAAATGAAACCGCGGTATTTGTACCGCCTCCTCCTATTTCAAAGTCTAAATCATTTATAATTATTTTATCTCCATATGGATAAGCAATGTAATCATGTTCAGAATTAATGTTTTTTATTTTAATTGTTTCAGAAGAGTCAGTATATGCAAAAACATCTACTGTAGCACTACCTATAGTGATTATATCAAATACCATCTCACCCTCTATATTGTTTAAGAAATTGGACTTTATAAATGTAACTATTTAGATGTACTTAAGAAATCCTTAAAAACACCATGAAGCTTCCCATATTGTCTATGATGATGTTATTCCCGTCTGATTTAGGATGATAAGAGAGTTAACTGAGACAATTAAATTTATAATAAGGACTTCCTTATGCCTAAAAACATGGATTTTTAAGCATTCCTGTCCAATCAAAAGTAATTTGAGGTAATATATTAAAAATGGACGCATTTGTAACAACTGATTATCCTGAAATTTCAAAAAAAGAAATAAAGGAACTAATAAAAAAAGAAGCTAAAATATACGAAAATCTTTGTTTTGTAAAAAATATTTCAGAAAGAGATTTAACTAAATTATGTTACGAGATGCAATCCATAAAAAAAGTTTGCCTCTCAATATTCAATTGTTCTTCAAAAAATCTAGAAAATAATATTCGAGATTTAAAAATTGATAAAAAGATGTTGAAGGAAATAAGTTCTTTTGAAGTTCGTTCAGAAAGTCATAGTGAATTATTCACAAGTTCTAAATTAAATACATTCATTGGTTTAGAAATTCAAAAAAATACCAACTTAGATGTTGATTTAAACTCTCCAAATTTAACGTTTTATGTTGTTTTAGGGAAAGAGTTATTTATAGGTATAGATGTTGTT
>JAQUYS010000023.1 GCA_028691765.1 Candidatus Nanoarchaeia archaeon
CTCGCATGTATGTTTTTAATAATGTGTAAATTGCAAGTGAAATTAAATCTTTTTGATCATTTAATGCTTTGGTTACGTTTTCTTCTAATAACGAATAAAGCTTTTCAAACTCTAAAACTTTTTTGTATTTTTGGTTTACTGATTTTTGTTTTTTATCTGTTGTGTATAAATATGCAAACTTTCCGTTGGGATTCATGTAAATAACGTCCCAATGTTCGTTAGAGATTTCGTCGTGTAATGTTAAATGGGGGGAGAATAAAGAGTATGCTTTGTCTAATTTTCTTCCATCAGGTAAAACATTTATTCTTGCTCCTCTAATTTTTCCTTCAATTAAACAACCTTTAAGGAATGTTGGATCTTTTGAATCTATTAAGAAATCTAAGTTATTATGGGCTTTAAAATGTGAAATTACTTCTTGTGCTTCTAGTAGTTCTATATTTGATTTTTTCCAAGTGTTTTTTGTATCGCTTGTTTTTTCATATACTTTCAAATCTAGTGTTTTTATTCTGAGTGTGCCTTTTGGTAGTGGTGTTGCTTTTATCATGTTAGTTTAAAAAAATAAAAAAAATTAATTTTTCTTGTTTTTGAAATATATTCCTGCGCCAATTAATATCAAGATCAATATTAACCAAATGTAATTGCACATCCCTAAGAATTTGGAGCAACTTGGAACTTCTTCTTCGATTACTTTCTCTTCTTTGTATTCAATTACTTCTGGTTCTAATGTGTTGTTTAATTGTTCTTGAGATTCACTAGCTACAGGATTTGTTAATCCAATTATTGAAAATCCTGTGATTTTATTTGAGCTTATTTTATAACTCCCATCACTTGTTTCTTCAATCGTTAATTCAGGAATCTCTTCTTCATCTTCTGGATCAATCGGTTTAATATCTGGGCAACGTATTATTCTTATTGCACTCGAAGGAACTCTCCAAGATGAATCAACACCCATTTTAATGTCTATACGATTTAATTTGTTTGGTGAGATTCCGGAACTCAGACCTACACTTTTGTAAACTTCGTATTCTTTATATTCTGCAGGCAGAATACATTTAGCCAAAGTTTGATTGAGATTTACTATCTCTATTTCTCCATATGTGTACTCATTTGTTTCTATGGTGATTTCTTCAATATTTGTATCTTTGTGATCAATTATTTTTTTAGTTTTCGGAATTTCTGGTGAAATTTTAACAATCACTTTGAAAGTTGAATCATCTACAGAGTATTCATTTATGTATTCTGTAACTGTTGTAGTACTTGAACTACTTGAAGAATCGTCGTCATCCTCTTCAGTTGTTGAACTTGCAACATTTACTGTGAACCAAATTGAATCATTTAATCCAACATTTCCTGAACTATCATTTCCATACAGCAATAATTGATATTGTCCATTTGAAAGTGTTGCTGATGTATTTATCGTTATAGTTGTGTTTGTTCCGTTGTAATTTAAAGTCCAAACATCAATTGCTTCATTAGCTGTCGCATTGAACCAAATTGTGCTTGTAGTATACGTAGTATTTGTTGGTGAAACAACAGTTATTGTTGGTGCAGTTGAATCTGATGGAGAACTCTCTTCATTTTGTAATGCTAGAGTTACATAATTTACTGCATTATAATAATCACTCCACACATCTATGAAATCCCAACCTGTGCCTGCTGTCAAAAGCATTGGTTCGTTATCATAATCAAAGAAATAACTTTCTGCATCTATCGCAGTACAATTTTCATTTCCTCCATCATAACAATCTAAAGATGAGCTTTCATTATACCAATAAATATTTGTTAATATGGAATTCATATATCCTGCGAATCCCCCAACTCTGTTTCCTGTTCCGGTTACGTCCCCAGTTGAAAAAGAATTATAAATGAAGCATTCATCATACATATATCCTGCGAATCCCCCCACATCTGAGTTAGTACCATCGTCTCCTGCGGATACGTTACCTATGGCATATGAATTATATATTGGACCTGAATAACAACTTCCAATAAATCCACCAACTCTATCTTCTGTTGAGACAACATCTCCTGTTGCATATGAGTTATTTATTGAACCCTCAAAATCAGCTATTAAACCGCCGACATAACCCTTTCCTGTTACGTCACCAGTGGCATAACAATTTTCAATAATAGTCTCATCAGTTTCTCCAATTAGGCCACCGACAATATAATCATCACTTGCTGTTACGTCACCAGTAGAATATGAATTACGTATTGTTCCTGAACCATATCCAACTAGGCCACCGACATATGTTCCTGTCGAGACAACCTCTCCTGTTGCATATGAATTATTGATATTTCCGGTGGAATAACTTTGACCAACTAAGCCTCCTGTACTTTGACCTACTCCTCCTGTAACATCTCCTGTTGCATATGAATCAAATAAATTGTCGTCTAACGCTCCCAACAGTCCTCCAACAAATTCAACGCCAGTTATGGTTCCATTAGCCGTACAATTAAGAATATCTCCATATGCTTCTCCAATTAGGCCACCGACAAAACTTGTTCCCGTCACATCACCAGTGGTATATGAATTTTGAACAACTATGCTTGAATCCCAAGTCATTCCTATCAATCCACCAACCAAGGTATCTCCTGTAACCAATGCTGATGAATAAGAATTATTTATTGATCCTAGATCTATATCTCCAACTAGGCCACCAACATCCCCCCAAACTGAATTAACAAATCCTGTAGTATAACAAGTATCGATGTCAACTTCAATAGCGTATCCGACCAAACCGCCAACATAATCATTCCCACTAATATTAAGATTGATTATTCCCAAATTAGTTATACTTGCACCATCCACATAGCCAAATAAACCTACATTATCTTCTGAGCTTAAATCAATGAATAAGTCGCTTATTGCAAAATTATTTCCATCTAAACTTCCTGTAAACATATTTGTATCATTTCCTATTGGTTGAAACCCTTCACCTGCATTCCAATTAATGGTATCAGAACAATCAATATTGTTTCCGAGTTCATAATAAGCAGTTAGGTTATCTCTTGTTTCATTTAGTTCTAAACAAGTTGTAATAATAAATGGATCTGCTTCTGTTCCTGCACCCGAACCTGAATATGTTGCCATACCTGTTATGGTATTTGGAGAAGGATTTAGAAAAAAAGTTAATCCTAATATTGAAATTAAACCAACGAAAAGTATTGTGTAAATAAATTTAGTGTTATTCATGACTTAAATTTAAAATATATATCTTATAAAGTTTTCGACTTTTTAGGATCATTCTTTTTTACAAGCAAAAACAATAAGTTCCGTTTTTTGGTATCCTAAAACTACTTAATTAGTTTTATGACTTCGATATAATCTAAAGCCGCTTCCTTTTCCGAGAACATCAACGTTTCCAAAAAGTTCTTCCATTTTGGATTCTAACATTTTACCGCCTTTTTGATGACGAGCAACTAATTGTAATTCTCCTTTTGGATTTAGATGGTTAAAACTTTCTTCTATGAATTTGAAACATGTTTCTCTTCCTGCGACGTAAGGAGGATTTGTAAGAATTAAATCAAATTGTTCGTTTATATCTGAAAAGAGATTTGAGTGAACTACATTTACTTTAACTTTATTTTTCTTGACGTTTTTTTGTGTGATTTCGACTGCTCTTTGGTTTATGTCTGAAGCCCAAACTTCAACTGGTTTTTCTTTTGCGACAAAAATTGCAACCACTCCGTAACCGCAACCCAAATCTAAAACTTTTTTTGCATTCCCTATCTCATAATTCTCTAACAAACATTTTGTTCCTAAATCTAATTTTGTTTTAGAAAATAATCCTGATGCGGAAATTAATTTTACTTCTCTGTTTCTTAATTTTACACTTAGTTCTTGTTCGTTTAAAGGACTTTTTTGATCTTGGTCGTAATAGTGCGTCATTTTAGTCCATTATTCTCAAGATTTTATATGTGTATAAATCAGCTACTGCATTTATTTCATCCGGTGTTGTTGAAGATATAATTATGCAATTAGGATTGTCTTTACTTATAGTTACTCCTGTTATGTCTCCTTCAGGCCAAATCCATATTACGGGCCTCATTTCTGTTGCTTCAGAACAATCAATCATTGGATGAGTTATGTTTAAGTTTGCCCGTTCATCTAAAGGAACATAAAATGCACTACTTGTTGGAACGCCATAAAATTTTCCAGTTATTCTTCCTATGTTTACTCCCGCCAATACTGCTTTATTATCTGATTCTGGAGCTACTGCGAGAACTATGTCTGAGTGTCTTCTTTGTAATGTTAATGTTCTTGCCCATTCTTCAAAATACATTTCTTCTAAATCCAAAGGATGTGCATAAAATGTTGCATCATATGCAACGCCATCTCTTCCAATTCTAGTTATCCAAAATTCTCCACTTTGTATGAATGGAAATTTGTTGTATTCAGAGTATTCTTTTTTTTGGGTGGTTTTGTTTATAGAAAACCATGCAATGGATGTTAAAAATCCTATAACGATTAAAACAATAATTAATAATTTTAAAATTTTATATGGTGTATTTTTTTTGTTATTTTGTTTTTTTTCTTCGTGTGCTTTTACCATGTTATCACCTATTACTTATTCCAGTCATACTTAATAATAATCTATCTCTCAAGTATGCTGCTTCTTTTAAATTTAAATTTATTGTTGCACAATTATTTTGAATGGTTATGTTTGTTGGTTCTTCGGTTTGAATTAAATACAACACAGGTAATTCTAATGACGCATTTTCACAAGTTATTACAGGTATGTCTGGAAAATCTTCATAAATATCATCCACGCCTATATAAAATTCTTTTTCTAATAATGTTGAAAATTCATATCTAATTAAATCTGAAAGATATCCTGCATCTGTTGTTGGATTTGTTGTAAAAATATAATAATTTTTGTTAAATAATAAATTGGTTAAGTTTCCTTCAACTGGAATTTGCATTGCATCTTCTGGATGAGTATAGAAAAATAGTTCTTTTCCATCAACTTTTGTTGTTAAAACTGTATTGTCCCCATATTTTTCATCGTTTGAATATTTGAATTTATACTCATTGAATTGTATTCTTTCACTAGACATATATGAGGTTGCCCATATGCTGAATATTGAGAAGACCATTATTCCGACCAAAATCCAACTCATAAGTCGTTTGGTTCTATGGTGTTTTCGTTCTTCTTTTGAAAGATATCTCATTTTTTTGTTCATGTTTGTTTAGAAACGCGTTTTGTTTAAATATTTTATGGACTTTTTACAAAGTAAGTTTTATATATTAAGAAGAATAACATTATTTATTGAGGTGTTTAATATGGGTTTTGAATTGCCAAAAGATATGAGTGAATTAACTTATTTTACTAGAAGAACTTTGGGAGACAAGGGTAAAGTTATGACTTGGGTTCCTAAAGAGAGTTGTACTAAATGTAAGAAGGGTTTAGTTGCTAAGCCTAAAGATGCTAAAACTGGGAGGCCTAAGATTCGTTCAACAGAATATGTTTGTGATTCTTGTGGAGAGGAATACCCTAAGGAAGAATATGAAGAAAGTTTAACGGCATATGTTATTTTTACTTGTCCTCATTGTGGTAAATCTGGTGAAGTTAAAGCACCATTTAAAAGAAAGTCAATTGCAGGAGTGAAAACTTTGAGAGTTCCTTGTCCTTTTTGTGGTGGAAATATAGATATTACTAAAAAGATGGCTGAACCTAAGAAGAAAAAAGTTAAAGTACCCATTGAATTAGATGAGGATTAATCATCATAATGCCAAGCTATAAGGTGGTTTGGACATTCGGGAATTTGATATCTTTCAGGGTTATTTTCTCTTTTTCTTTCTGCATGAAATTTTTTAACACTAATATTTTCAGGCGAAGCTCCATCGACATATTCTAATTCTTTTTCAGCATATTGTTCGTTTGAAGAAATATACTTATTAAGTGATGAATTGACGATTCCATCTATGTGTTCATGAGGCAATTCTTTTGGTTCTTCTTGTTTATTAAATTTCATTTTAAGTTTAAAATCGGTTTTCATTTATAAAGATTTGTTCTATTTAAAAGAAACGTTTAAAAATAGCGCTTAATATTTCTTAAACATGAAAAACGATAATGCGCGTGAAGAATTAATTTCATACATTTCAGAAAAGGGTTTTGTTTATGGTCCTTCTCCAGAGATTTATGGTGGTGTATCAGGATTTTTTGATTTTGGACCGTTAGGTAAATTGTTAAAAAACAATATTGAGAATACTATACGGAAAGAGTTTACAAAATTTCAATTCTATGAAATTGAATGTCCTATTGTTATGCCTAAAGCAGTTTGGGAAGCATCTGGCCATTTATCTGGTTTCAGCGATCCATTGGTCAGCTGTCAGAAATGTAAGTCTATTTTTAGAGCAGATAATTTAATCTCTGAACAAAGTGGAGATGAAGTTGAAGGTCAAGATAATAAAAATTTGGAAAAATATTTTGATGGGTCTAAAATTAAATGTCCTACTTGTGGTGAAAAGATTTCATCCAAAGTTTCTAATCATAATTTGATGTTAAAAACTAATGTTGGTATTGATACTGAGATGTATAATCGTCCTGAAACTGCAACTACGTCATATTTGCCTTTTTTGAATTATTTAAGATTCTTTAGAGATAAGTTACCTTTTGGAATTTTTCAAATTGGAAATGCATATAGAAATGAAATTTCTCCTCGTCAACATTTGTTGAGAGGTCGTGAATTTACTCAAGCAGAAGCTCAATTATTTTTGTTTGAAGAACAAAAAAAAGATTTTGAAAAATTTTCTGAAGTTGAAAATTTAAAAATATCTATGATTAAAGCGCATGGTAAAGAAATTAAAATTAGTTTAAAAGAAGCACTTGAGAAAAATTTGTTAAAGAATAAAGCGTATGCTTGGGCGATTGGAATTACATATAGTTTGTTTAAGGAATTTGGATTTGAAGATTCTGTTTTGCGATTTAAGCAACATGAAAAGATGGCGTTTTATGCTGATGATGCTTGGGATTTGGAGATTAACTTGAATTCTTTTGGTTGGACTGAGTGTTGTGGTGTTCATGATAGAACGGATTATGATTTGAAAGTTCACTCGGAAAAATCTGGCAAGAAATTAGTTGCTGCGAAAGAAAATGGTGAAAAGGGAACGCCTCACATTATTGAGATTGCGATGGGACCTAATAGGATTTTATTTTCCATACTTGATCAATGTTATAATAAAAAAGAAACTGATGAAGGTAAAACAAAACTTCATTTGCCTAAAAATATGGCTCCAATTAAAGCTGCAATTTTTCCTTTGATGAAAAAAGAAGAATTACAAAAAGTTAGTAATAAAATATTTGAGGATTTAATTTCGGATTTTGTTGTTCAACTTGATGAAAGTGGAAGCATAGGTAAAAGATATTTAAGACAAGATTCTATTGGAACTCCTTATTGTATTACTGTGGATTATGATTCTTTAAAAGATGGTTGTGTTACTGTCAGAGATAGAGATAGTGAAAAGCAGGAAAGAGTTAAGATGGAAGATTTGAAAAATTGGTTAGGAAAAAATATTTAATTTTCTTTTCTAACTAAAGGTAATAAATAATATTCTTTTACATCTATATCTAAATTCCAGAGTTTTAGAAAATCTTCAAATTCAGAAGATTTTTCGACGGGAACTAATATTACTCTATTAGATAATTTTTCAATTCCTTCAAAATTTTTTATGGCGCGTTCAAACATTACTTTTTTTGAATTGGTTAAATCTTTTAATGAATATTTGTATAACTGTTTTGGTTTAATTTTGTATAGATTAAACAAATACTCTCCATTCTTTAAAGAAAATCCTTCTCTTATCATTGTTAACCAAATGAATTTATCATAATCTTTTAAAGAGATAAATTGTATGTCTGAATCAGGAATTAATGTTTTGATTTCTTTTTTCAGTTCTTGATCATATGTTTCTGTTAATATCAATATATCTACATCGTTAGATTTATTACGTCCTTTGGCTTTTGAACCAAAGATAATTAAATCAATTATATCTTTATTTTTCAAAAACTTTTTTAATTTTATCTGTAAATTCTTCATGGTTCATCACAATTTTAATTATTAGTTTTTTAAATTCTTGAATGGCTAGTTTATCTATTGGTTTAGTATATGAATCAGTATAATTATTCCACAATTTATCTAAATCTAAATAGATTTCAGTTTCTTTTAATTCTAAAATTCTAAATCTTTCTGAATGATTTTTTGGCAATTTGGAATATTTTTTAAAAATTAAATAATCTATTACAGCAAACAACGCTTTGGAGAACATAATTGTAGCGGATTTTGACATATTTTGAGTCATCAAAAGATTTCCTGCATTGTATTCTTCAATAAATGTATTTTCTAATTCAGTTATTTGTTCCATGTTTTAATTAAATTAAACTAATATATAAATTTTACTATTAACTAAAATTAGATTTTATGTGTTTTTTGTTAATTTTGAAATTTAATTTTATTATTAACTAATAAGGATTTTTATGTGTTTTTTGTTAATTTTGAAACAAAATGTTTTATAAACAAACTTAAATCAACAAATAATATGGAAATGATTAATGAAACTGATAGAGATGAATTAATTAAACAGCAGTATAGAATTGTTGGTTCACATTCTACTGTTAAAATTTGTTCTTGGACTAAACATTCTTTGAAAGGAGAAGGGGTTTGTTATAAACAAAAATTTTATGGAATTCAATCTCATCAATGTCTTCAAATGTCTACTTCGTTATCTTGTGCAAATAGATGTGTTTATTGTTGGAGAGGTAAAAAAGCTGTTGTTTCTAAGGAATGGAAATGGGATGTTGATGAACCTCAATTTATTTTTGATGAAGCAATGCATGCACAAAAGAAATTACTTGAGGGTTTTGGTGGTAATGTTGTTGTTGATAAGAATTTATTTGAAGAATCTAAATTTCCTAAACATGTTGCTTTATCTTTAACTGGTGAACCTATTATTTATCCTAGAATAAATGAATTTGTTAAACTTTGTGACGAGAATAATATTTCTACTTTTGTTGTTACAAATGGAACTTATCCTGAAGCCATAGAAAACTTAGTTCCGGTTACTCAACTATATTTGTCTGTTGATTCTCCTAATGAAGAATTGAGTAAAAAGGTTGGTTGTCCTCTTTTTTCGGACTACTGGGAAAGATTTCAGAGAAGTGTAAAAGCGTTAGCAAATAAAAAGTCTCGAACTGCAATTAGAATTACTGCTATAAAAGATTTGAATATGATTTGTCCTGAAGGTTATGCTAAGATTATTAATGATGCTAATGTTGATTTTGTTGAAGTGAAGGCTTATATGCATGTTGGTGAGAGTCAATTTAGATTGAAACGAGAACAGATGCCGTTTCATAATGATGTTTTTGCTTTTGCTAAAGAGATTTTAGAGTTTTTGCCTAATTATGAATTAGTTATGGAACAGATTCCGTCAAGGGTTGTGTTGTTGGTTAAAAAAGAATTTAAAATCGATGGCGTGTGGAAAACTTGGATTGATTTTGAAAAATATTCTGAAAAGGTTAATTCTGGAAAAGATTTTGATAAATTTGATTTCTGTAAAAAAACTCCTGAAGAGAATTTAGTTGTGACTGGAAAGAATTCTTGGGACGGGAAGTACAGTGAAATCGAAGATTAAATAAATGGATTAATTTAATTTATTCATATGGTCTCTAAATTATTAATAATATATGCACATCCAAATAAAAATGGATTTTGTGGTGAAGTTTTAAATCAAATCTTGAAAAATGTTAAGAAATGTGAAATTCTAGATTTATATTCTCTAAAATTTAATCCCATTCTATCCAATATGGAATTAAATGCAAAAGGAAATAAAAAATCAGAGGAAATTTTAAAAATTCAAGAAAAAATTAGAACGTCTAAATTGATTTTTATTTATCCTACTTGGTGGCAAAATATGCCTGCGATTTTAAAAGGTTTTGTTGATCGAGTTTTTAGTGTGAATTTTGCTTACAAATATGTGGGACATATGCCTAAGGGGTTATTGAGTGGAAAAGCGGTAGCTATAACTACTTGTGGAGCTCCAAAGTTTTATTTTACTTTGTTTAAAGGTGGTCGGGCTTTAAAAGTTTTGACTAAAGATAGTTTGGAATTTTGTGGTTTGAAAACGAAGGGTTTTGTTATTGGTTCAGCTAGAGAGTTAAATGATGAAAAAAAGAATGAAATAGATAAAGTTGTTAAAAAAGCTTTAAAATGGTTAGATTAATGTATACTAATAGTTAAATTTATATACTTTTCAATTTCACTTTCATTTGTGTTTATTATGAACTGTAGATTTTTAGGATTGGTTTTAATTTTAGGGTTATTTTTAACTTCAATCGTAGTCGCAGATAATTTAACTATAACTATGCTTAATCCCCTTGGTCAAGAATTAGATCATGGTACTATAGGTATGGTGTTTAATCTTTCTTCAAATTTATCTTCTGGATTTCTTGTGGATTATTGTTATTTTGATTTTAACTTTAGTGTTAACTTAACAGGAAATGAGTCTGTATTAACTTACAAGGATGGACAAAATGTTGTTTTAAATTCTACAAATAACACTTATTTCAATACGTTTAAATCAAATCTTACAAACACATCAACTCCTCTTAATGTAACTGCTACACCTATAACTAGAATGATGATTCATCAAATACCTTATGCAATTGCACCAGGTCCTTGTTGGATTTGTAATGAAACTAATACAAATTATGGTTGTGAAATAGGAAGTCCGTATTATAATCAAAGTGTTTGTTGGTATCCTTATACATCAAATACTCCTTATTTTTGGAATTTAAGTTGTGTTGGAACTAAAGGTGAAACTATTTGGGGAGGTTCGGGAGAATTAACTTTTAAAAATCCTTCAATCGTTTCAGGTCCTTCAGTTTCTAAAACAACTTCAAGTGCAACTATTAGTTGGACTATGAGTGAAGCAACTACAAATCATTTATTTATTAATGGAAAAATATTGAATCAAAGTAAAACTACTAATGCACAAATAGATATTTCTGGTTTAAGTGCAAATACACCCTACACTTATGATATTGTTAGTTGTGATTCTATGGGAGAAGCTTCATTCTATAGAAACTCTAGTACAACAGACCCTCATTGTTTTAGAAACACTAGTTTAACGTTTACTACTAATTCCGTTTCTGGTGGTGGTTCAACTCAAACAACGAATACTGATGACAACGATGTTGTGGTTGAAGAAGAATGTGTTGAAAATTGGAGATGTTCTTCTTGATCTGTTTGTTCAGATGAAATTCAATCAAGAACTTGTGTTGACAATAATGAATGTGGTAGTGATGATGATAAGCCTGAGACGTTACGTGATTGCGTTATGCCTCCCTTAAATGCTGAAGTTAATTTAGGCGTTTCAAATTCTGAGTCTGCTGGAGATTATGAAGAAGTTGGCATAGATTCTGCAAGAAACTTAATCACAGGTCAAGTTACAGGAGATGGATCTGAAGATGACACTAATGGTCGGACTTGGGTTCTTGTAACTATTGCAGGTTTAGTTGCAATCGTTGGTGGAGTAACCACATACAATACGCATTTTAAATAAATTTATTTTTTCTTTTTATTTAAATATTTTAAGTCACAATAAGAATTAGAAAAAAATAAAAAAATAAAAAACTATTCTGGTTTCTGCATACTGATTTCGGCTTGCGGTTTTACTTCAGTTTCTAAAAGTTTTTCTTCGACAGGTAAGGCAGTTTCTGCTTTCAGCTTGCTGGTTTCTGGTTTCTGTTTTACTTCTGCTTTCTGTTTTTCTTCCGCTTTCTGTTTTTCTTCCGCTTTCGGCTTGCTGGTTTCTGCTTTCTGTTTTACTTCGCCTTCAGCATCTCTTGCTTTTCCTTTAACTTTGTCTTGAAGTTTTTCTTTTAGATTTTTAGGCTCTTCAGATTCAATTTGTTTGAAATCAACATATTCGAAACCAAACAATTCAGCTCTTACGATTCCTTCTTTATCTTTTGTAACTGTAACTTTAACTTTAGCAGGAGGATTTCTCATTCCATCTTTCCATAAGATTAGATTTAATCTAGGTCCCATTCTTATATTTTGAGACTTCATGTTTTTTATTAAAAACTCTTTTAATACTCTAACTGCTTTATTTGTTCTTTTATATCTTGGAGTATTTAAAAATCCTCTTCTTAAAGGAATTATATATTCTCGTTTTATTTCTTCAGTCATTGCGATTCACCTTATGCTTTTGTTTTAGTTCTTCGCCAGCTTCTTTTTACTTCAGTAACACTTGAAGGATGGACTTTCTTTCCTGCTCCGAACATTTTAGGAATTATCCAAAATGGAGCCCATTTAGTTTGACGTCCTAATTTTGCTAATCTTCCTTTTCTACTTGGATGTTTGAATGTTGCCATTTTCAATCCTCCTTAACTGGTGTTTCTGATTTAGCATCAGTACTAGTTATTTCTTCTTCAATAGTTTCAGGAACTTCTTCAACTTTCTTAGCAACTTTTTTAGGTTTTGCTTCAGTTTTATTTTCTGAAAGAAGTTTTTTAGCACATTTCATCATTATTGAAATTCCTTCTGGAGTTGCAATTCGACCTTTTCTAACTGCTTTTGCTGAATTTTCCTTAACTAATCCTGCTTCTTGAAGTTGTTGTAAAATTACACGAATTACTTTTCCTGACGCTTCTTGAAATGCATCTGGTTTAACTCCTCTGTTTTTCCTACCACCATATCTAGTTTTAAGTTTATTAACTCCAATTGGTCCCATTTTATGAGCTAATCTTAATATTGAAGATGCTCGTATATACCACCAATCGGCATTTTTAGGCATGGTTTCTCTATGAGAACCTGTTTTTACAAAAAGCGCCCATTCAGGCATTTTTATTTTGTTCTTTAGTTCTTTTGCTACTTCTAGCACTAATTTATGTTGTGATACATCATATATCAAAGTTTTCACCTTACTCTGCTGTCTGGAGATTAAATCCCTTATCAGCTTTTTATTTTGTTCTTTCGAACTACAATGAGTATCTTACGATTACTCAGATAAGGGTTAGAAAAGAGAATTTATTTATAAATGTGGGGGTTTAGTATTTAAATAACCTTAATAAATGAGGTTGTTTTTCTTCTTTTTATGAAAGTTAAACGAATTGCTTTAAGTCCCTCTGGTAAAAAATACTCTATAAATGATTTAAATATTAGTTTAAACATAAATGAAGGAGAATTGCCTCGAACTAAATTAAAGGATGATTTAATTCAAACTTCTAAAGGAGAATATGTCCATTTATATGATGCTAACTTTAAAGATAATTTTGTTAATATTCAAAAACCTGCTGCAATAATTAATCCTAAGGATGCGGGCATGATTATAGCTAAAACTGGAATGACTAAAGATTTTGTTGTTATTGATGCAGGTGCAGGAAGCGGGGCTTTGGCTTGTACGTTGGCTTCTTTATGTAAAAAAGTTTATTGTTATGATATTAATGAAAAACATGTTGAAGCTGTAAATCAAAATATTTCTGATTTGGAATTGAACAATATAACTTGTGAGTTAAAAGATGTTTATACTTTGGAACCTGTTGAAAAAGTTGATTTGATGACTATTGATGTGCCTGAACCTTGGAGGGTTCTTGAAGTTGCAAAAAAAGCTCTCAAAAAAGGAGGTTATTTGGTTTTGTATACTCCTCAAATAACTCAAGCTCAAAAAGCAATTTTAGAATTAGATCAAGACTTTCATCATGAGGTTACTTGTGAACTCATAAAACGAGATTGGGAAATTGAAGGTGAAAAAGTTAGGCCGTCTCACACTATGTTGGGACATACTGCTTTCTTGACTTTTATTCGTTATTATCCTAAACTTGTGGAAACTAAAATTGTGAAAAAAACAAATCCTAAGAAAAGTGCTAGGTTGGAAAGATTGAAACATAAAAAAGAACTTAGTGCTGAAGAAGAGTTAAAAACTATGAATTCTTTTAATGAGATTTAAAAACTCAAGCAAAAATTTATAAGTAAGAACCACTATAATTTATTGTGATAATATGATAGCATATATTTTGATTGCAACCGAACATGGTGAAGAGGAAGAAATTTTTGACAAAGTGTCTCAAATTAAGCAAGTTGAGAGTGCACATATTATTTTTGGTGAATGGGACATAATTATAAAAGTTAGTGTAGAAAATTCGGAGGAGTTGGCTGCAATAATAATGGATCATCTTAGAAAATTATCCGGAGTAAGATTAACTAGTTCATTAATAGTTGCTAGATAAGAGGTGAAAAAATGCCTTTAGATTTGTCGGTTAAATGCGCAAAATGCGGTAAAAGAATGGATGGTTCTGAAATGAGAGCTCTTCCAGAAAGTAAGGGATTTGTCTGTA
>JAQUYS010000087.1 GCA_028691765.1 Candidatus Nanoarchaeia archaeon
TTCGTATGCTTTATATTCTTCATTTAGTATAAACTTAAAGGTTTCTACTTCTTCTTGTGTTAATTCTTCGAATGGTAGGGATGTGATGAATGCGGAATCGTCTTGTGTGGATGGTTGTGTATTGATTGAACTACATGATGTTAATATGAGTGCAAACATTAAAGCGATTATAATTAATTTATTCATTTTGAATTTCTCCATGATCACATATTTGATTTTGGTTGGTGTCTTGATATAGTGGACATTTACCAGGATAAACACAACTATCTCCTCTAGGACACGTAGTTGTCACTGTTTGTGATTCAGTTTGCACTTGATTTGTGCAAGACGTTAACAAAAGTAAGAGTATCAAGAATATTAATATTTTCATTTTTTACCTTTAAATGTTGATTTTGTAACTACAACTATCCAATTCCAATGTAGAATTAGATGTATGAATATTAAGATGGACATTACTAAGCCTGACCAGTCGTGTATAAATGTTATTTGTTTTAGTGGCCATGTTGAGACTAGTTGGTAAAATGAGGGCCATTTTATTATTCCTGTTATGAATGTTAGAATAAATGTTATTGCTAATCCTACATCTATCCAATAGTTTAATTTTAATTTATTCATATGGTTATTTAGAGGAGTTAGTTTATATAAGTTATAGAGTTGTGAATATTTTAGTCACTACTAATCATTATCTACTCTTGGAGCGAGTATAAAACTTAATTCAACCTTATCTTTAGTCACATATTCTAACTTTAAAGGATAATCTTTGCTGAACTTTATTTTAACTTTTTCAGATAATTTAGATCCTTGAATTAATTTTTTCAAGTACTCTATAGAATATTTTGCTTTTATTCCTTCAGAAGTTGATGAAATTGAAGTGACATTGTCTGCAGGTATTTCTACTTCTGCTTTAGATAAATCTCCTTTAGAACTTATTCCAAAAATCATTTCTGTAGTCATGAAATTTACTGATTCTCCAACTACATCCACATCATCAATTGCGTCATTTAAAATTGAACTTTGTGTTTCAATTACTGCGTTAAAGGATAATTCTGGAATTTTTTGTTCTCCTTCGTTTAATTCTATTAAAGGTAGGAAAAATGTTCTTTTGGATGTTGATTGTAAAGTGATTTTTAATTTACTTTCTTCCATTTCAAGAGTTAAGGTATCGTTTCCTTTTATTCTTCTAAAAACTTGTTTAAGGTTGTTTAGATTTAAAGTTAAATTTTCATCTTTATCGATATCGTATGAAACAAATGCGTTTGCAGGTATTTGAAATATAACCATTGCAACATTAGCTGGGTCCATAGCCACTAATTTAAATGAGTTTTTAGTTACTTTGAATGTTGCTTCTGTAACAATCTCAGAAATAATAGAAATTCCATCTTTCATATATTTTGGCTCTGCCAGTGTTAATTTCATAAAACCACCTTACTAAGAATTTCAAATGGGCTCTTGTATTTAAATATTATGTCTATTTATAAGTTAAACTTGTCCCCTGTTTTCAACATTAGAATTTTTTCCCTTTTAAATCCTTCTTTTAAAAAGACATCGTTCATATTTTCCATCATTAATGGTTCGCCGTGACTTGGCCACAAATATTCTGGTTTTAACATGGAAACTACTTTTTTATGATCTTCTTGAAATAAATGACCTGATACATGAATATCTTTAATTTGATGAACTTTATCTTGGCTTAATTTTTTTTCTAAGTATTCCCTATTTTGTATGCAAACTTCAGATGGAATTATTTTATTTGAAAAAATAACTAAATCTTGGCTTGAAAATTTAAATTCTCCTTCAATTAATTTCATCATTGTTGAATTTGGTTCTCCTTGGTGTCCGGTCACTATGAAAAAATATTCTTCGGGATAACGAAGTCTTCTAAAAAAATCATAAATGTCTTGTTTTGTTTTTAAGACAGTGTTGTTTGAAATTAAATCAATTAATTTTACGTCTTTTGCTGATTCTAAGTATCTTGATAATGAACTTCCTGCAAAAATTATTTTACGATTTAATTTTTTAGCCATATCACAAAATGTTTTAATTCTCGCTATGTGTGATGAAAATGATGTTGCAAATATTGCTCGATAATTTTTCAACTTTAAACTTAATAATTCTTTTCTTGTAGTTTCTTCGCTTTCACAATGTCCTTTTTGTGATGAATACAAGCAATCCATACATAGTAATTTTACTTTTCCAGAATATTTTTTTAATAAATCTAAATTTGTTTTGTTTCCGATTACAGGTGTTTGATCTAATTTGAAGTCGTTTGCATACATTATTACTCCTGCGCTTGTGTGTATTGCTATGATTACTGCGTCTGGTGTTGAATGCGCTACTGGAATGAAATCAACATTTATTCCTGAAATGTTAAAACTTGAATTACATGGATGAATTTCTAAAGATGTGGTTTTATTGTTTTTTTCTGCTAGAGAACGAATGACTGAAGCTGTAAATGGAGTTGCATGTATTTTGCAAGAAAATTTATTTGCGAGGTATTGTAAGCCACCTATATGGTCTAAATGTGCATGTGAACAAATAATTCCAACTAGGTCTCTTTTTCTTCCTTTTAATCTTGTTAAATCTGGAAGAACTTCTGCTTTTTTTAATAGTTTTAATGAAGGGTTAAATTGGGTTTTTCTTTTTGCCAGAACTTCTAAATATCGTTCTAAGTGAAATCCGAAGTCAATAATTAATATTTTCCCATCTATATCTAGGGCTAATGAATTTCTTCCTATTTCTCCAAACCCTCCTAATGGAATTATTGTGACGGACATGAATTAGGAAATAAGGTAAGGTTTTTAAAGAATTTGGGTTTTCTTCAATTGTTTTGCGGAGTTGCCGGAGCGGTCAAACGGGACAGACTCAAGATCTGTTGGCTTAGTGTCTACGCGGGTTCGAATCCCTCACTCCGCATATTATTCTTAAGTTTATTTTGTACACAAATTAGGGGATTCGAACATGCAGTCATTAACACTCCTGCACATCTTCATTTCATTCAGATGAATCCCTCACTCCGCATATATTTATTGCGGTTCAAGTCCGGGAGGGGGGAC
>JAQUYS010000088.1 GCA_028691765.1 Candidatus Nanoarchaeia archaeon
ACCGACATCGGAACAGGAATCGCCGTATGTACGCCAGGGAGCGGACGCAGCAATAGTCGACTCCGGCTACACGCGCCACTACGCATCACTCAATGCATGGGACTACCGGTCGGAGTTCGTCGACGTCAACTGGCTCGTCAGCACGCTGGCGCGGGCAGGGATATCGGCGGCGGTGATCACCGACCACGACCTGGAAATAGGAGCTCTCCGTTCCTACAGAGCGCTGGTGCTGCCGTCCACCTCCTGCGTGTCGCAGCTGGCGGCCGAGAACATCGGCAAGTTCGCGGAAGCCGGCGGGCGTGTTTTTGCGACGTTCGACACTTCCCTGCGCGACGACTTCTGGCGTCTTCATCCCGATTACGAGCTCACCAAGATCATGGGAGCAAGATACGTATCCACCGAGGAAGTCGACGCAGATCCCATGATCGCATCTGCCGGATCTCACCCGATTTTCCGTGGGCTGGACTCGACGATACCTGTCCCGCGCCAGCGAGGGCTCGTGAATCGCGTAAACCACGATGCACTGGTGCTGGCGAAATGGTCGGATGGACGCCTTGCGATGACCGAGACAAGATATGGAGTCTACTGCTCCGAGAACCTGTTCAGCGCGGAGAATACGACCACTCCCGAAGTGGCTGCTCTGATAACAAACACAATAGGATACCTTGTGAACGTGAAGTACGGCGCACAGTTCAACCTGGGCCAGCTCAAGACGAAAGCTGCATGGTACACCCCGCCCGCCGACCGACACCGCATCGCCCACGATCTTCAACGGCTCGCCGCAACCGGTTTCAACACGCTGTTCGTATCAGCCTTCTCGCAAGGCCAAGCCATCTACCCTTCGCAAGCGGCTGAGCGCAATCCCGCATATGGCGACTTCGATCCATTGCAGGCTTGCATTGAGGCGGGAAGACCCCTGGGATTGTCGGTGCACGCATGGGCGGAAGCCTTCGACGCGGGCCAGGCCGCAAAGGACGGCTCTCTGCCTCGCCTGCTTCAGCTAAACCCAGGATGGGCAGCGATGAAGCGAGACGATCGCGGCCCCGCCGCCACCCCCGACGGGCACTATTTCCTATCGCCGGCTCATCCCAAAGTGCAGCAGTTCGTCATGGATATCGCGCGCGAGCTGGTCACCTGCTATGCCCTCGACGGCATCCATCTGGGCTCTGTATGCTACCCGGCGGGAAAGGCCGCGCCCTACGATTACAACCCCACAGTGCTGGAGTTGGCCGAACATGACCTCGGCTTCACTCCGCGCTCCATCGGGCTCGACATCGCCAAGTGGAATGCCTGGTTCGACTGGAAATGCAGCAATCTGAACGCCTTCGCCGGAAGGCTCGTGTCGATGATCCGCGAAGCATCCCCAGGGACGCTCGTCTCCGCGTCCGTGTATCCGTATCCCGACTCAGTGCTCGTCAGAATGCAGGACTGGAGCAAGTGGGCTGTATCGGGCTGGTTGGACTTCGTGGTTCCGCTTACCAATACCCGCGTTGCCGACCTCGTAGACACCCTGGTCCGCGCCGCGCAAGGTTTCGCTGGGGCCAAAACCCTGGTGGTGGCCGGCATAGATGCAGCATCCATCCCAAACACAAAAAGCTCGGCTCCCGCCCTGGCAGGGCTGGTGGACGCAGCTAGAGCCGCAGGCGCATATGGAGTATCGATATACGATGCACGCGCCCTCTCAGACGAAGCGCTCTCTGCGCTGCTCGATGGGCCGTTTCGCGCGCCAACCGAGTAGATATCCGGCAGCCGGAGCAGCTGTGCGGCACGCCTACAGCAAACGGCCCTTCGCCCGACACCATCCACCAGATCAACTGGGGTGTTGGGCGAAGGGCCGATCTTGCTACATCATGACACGTCGCATCACATCGAACCACAAAGCTAAGCGCTACAACCCGACCTCGCTCATGAACTCCCGTACCGTCTTCGCTGCGTCGCCCAGAAGCAGAGTGACCTTGGCGCTCGGCTCGTACAACGGGTTGTCGACCCCGGCGTAACCGGGCTTGGTGTCGTAGTTGAATATGATCACATGCCTCGCCTCATGCACGTTGAGGATGGGCATCCCGTAGATGGGAGTGCCCTCCGCCGTGTTGGCCGCAGGATTGATCACATCGTTCGCTCCCACCACTATCGCAAGGTCAGTCTCGGCGAACTCGTCGTTGACCTGGTCCATCTCGTAGAGCTTGTCGTATGGCACATCCACCTCCGCAAGCAGCACGTTCATGTGGCCAGGCATCCGCCCAGCCACAGGGTGGATAGCCACCTTGACCTGTGCACCGCCGGCCTCCAGCCGATCCATGAGCGCCTTCACGTCCCCTTGGGCCTGCGCCAATGCCATGCCGTACCCGGGAACCACGATTACGCTCTTGGCGAACCGGGCGAGCCTGATATGCTCCGGCTCTCCCGCAGGCGCCGACCCCACAGCCGCAGGCGATGCCTGGGTGGAGGCGCCCTCAAGCTGAGCAGGCCGAGAAGGCCCGGCGGAACCTGCTGCGGCCTTCTGACCACTTGTCATGCGGAGCACCGTCGTCCTGCCGGACAGTACCTGACCCAGAGTGCGGTTCATCGCCCGGCACATTATCTGAGTCAGAATCAGCCCTGACGCGCCTACCACGGCGCCGATGGCGATGAGCAGCGAGTTGCCGATGGCGAATCCCGAGATCGACGCCGCCACACCTGAGAACGAGTTGAGAAGAGAGACCGTTATCGGCATGTCGGCGCCGCCCACCTTGACTGTGAACAGCACGCCGTACGCCAACGACCCGATCAACACCAATACTGCATAGACAACCATCGCAGCCCCGCCGGACACAATGGCCAGTAGGCCCAGGGCCACGGTGACAATGAGAGCTAGATTGTTGATTGCCAACTGTCGTTCGAAAACGATTGGCCTCTGGTTGATCTTCCCGGCCAGCTTGCCGGCGGCTATGAGGCTGCCAGCGAAGGTGACTCCTCCCACGATCAGACCCAGCACAGCCGTGACCTTCTCGAATGCTCCGAATGCAGCGGTGCCGGCTGTCCC
>JAQUYS010000089.1 GCA_028691765.1 Candidatus Nanoarchaeia archaeon
AAATACCGATTTGTTGAATGTCGGCGTCAATGTTTTTGCTCCAATTTTCAGGCTTGCCAGTCTGGCATCGACCATTCCCAGAACCTCGATCGGCTCTCCTTCGATCTCTACGCCGAGCGGATCATTGCTGATCGCCACGGTCCCGGAGATCGGAACAGGATTCGTCGCGATCTCAACGCTCGGAATCACCGGCACAAGGCCGCTGATATCCAGCACCTTGAACGATGTGCTGTCCAGCGGTTTGCCGTCGCCATACAGCTTCGTCAGATACATCCTTTCGTCTTCCAGGAAGTGATAATGATCACTGAATTCGATTCTTCCGCCTTTCCCGGTTCCAAGGCCAAAGAAGTAACGCTTCGAAAGTCCCAGCACTGCCGTTCCTTCCGTTACATGCACGCTCTGGACTACTTTTGTGGGGAACGGGAATCTGCTCACCCAGATGCCTTCTGCGTTCTGGTACATCACTGCCGGCATGATCGTGGTGTAGTAGTCCACCGGATTGCAGATCAGGAGCACTTCGCTGATGTTGCGATACAGCAGATTCGGACCAACCGCCAGTTCGGCGATCAGATCACCATACGTTGCCGGCGTGATCTGCGTAATCGCGTCCGGAACCAGATCGGGATATCCCGCGCCAGCGTCAAAGAGTCCGTTAGGATCCTTTGTCATGCCTACGGGCATATCCACGCCTGTGCCATTGATGATAGCGTTTTCGAGCCCGTTTGCGATGGATTCAGCCAGAATGGCGCGGACATAGCGATCAAGCCATTCCGGGCCAACCTCGAGCATCGCCTTACATACGGGGATGAACGCAGACAGCTTATTCTGCTCCAAATCGATTGCCAGCAGGCCGGAAGTCAGCGCTGTAACGATTTCATCGCAGAGTTTGCCCCATACAGCTGTGAATCGCCCATCCAGCGAAGATACGATAATCTCCGTCAAGATGCCTGTGTTCTGAAAATTGATTTCCGCAAGAAGCGGATGGGATTCCTGAATATCCTCGAGAACGGCGTCGATTACCGTTGTCGGCAGCGCTTCATCGATCATGGTCAGCGCCTGCTGAGGAGTTTTGCTTCTCATGGCATCCATGACCTTTTCATAGTATCCCCGCTCTTTGGATGTCAGGGTTCTCACGCCGCGGCCCATCAGGATTGCACTGTCCTGAGTGCTGGCGATTCCTCGGGCTTCATCCAAGACTGTGTCCTGGATCAGTGTCACCATTTCCTCGAAGGCAGAAGAAAACGCCTCCTCATTGCCCTCTTTCACGGCCGCATTGATGCGCTGCGTGATTTCGTTCTTTTTCTGCATTACCAAGTCTTTGTTCTTCATTCCTGTTCCTTTCCGCCAAATATGGCATTCAACATTTTGAGTGGTTTGTTTTCCGTTTCTTTGGCCGGCACGGGGTCTCCCGGATCTGGAACCTTCATCTCCGGGGCCTTTTGAGGGGATCGTCCGGCGTTCTCTTTTTCAAGAGCTTTTGAAATCAAACTAAAAAGCGCCTTTGAGGCACTCGCAGCGGCTTTATTGGTATCAGCTCTTGTCATGATTGATGTGGCAAAGCCCATTTCCAGCGCCGCCGCCGGCAAGATCCAGGTTTCGTCTTTCATCATGGCCTTGATCTCATCTTCGGGAATATTGACGCATTCCATGTATGCATTCACCGCCGCTTGCGTGATTGTCTCCAAATCATCCGCATCTTTCCGCAGCTGATCTGCATTGCCTGCAGTATAGGTCCACGCATTATGGATCATAAGGAGTGACGCACTGTTGACAATACGTTCATCTCCAGCCATGAAAACAACGCTGGCGGCACTGCAGGCGAAGCCATCACATAATGTTTTGATCTTCGCTTTGTGCTGACGCAGCGTGTTGTATATCGCCAGCCCCTCTGATACAGCCCCTCCATAGCTGTTGATGTGGACATTGATTGTCTCCACATCAAGGTCCTTTACGTCCTGGGCCAGAGAATACCCGGACACATCAGAAGCGACTCCGAAGTATTCTTTTTCCAAAGGATCTACAATGTCTCCGAAAATGTATATATCGGCTTCCTTTTGCTCCTCGCTGATAGCGAGAGAGTAGTATCGCTTCATTCTTCACCTCCTTTCTTGGTGCCATTCATGGCTTCATTGAACGTTACGTAGTTCTTTGTAATGAAATGCTGGAAGGCCCAGGGTTCATTGATTATGTCCTCGCCCAGCAATTTTCGGATATCGTTTACGTTGAATGTGCCGGATCCGATCAGCTTGTCGATCGGACTTGCCATAGACAAGAGATCTACATGCTTGATTTGCTTTGTGTCGATCTTTAAATAAGTTCCTCGACTCATACCGGCATATCCATTGCGCTTACGATTAATTTCCGCTTGCAGATTGTCTACAAGCGGATCTACACCGAATGTCATCGTGTACATGAACGCAGCCTCGATGTCCTGGATATCCCCACGCATCAAGGCAGGGTGTATCCCAAAACCTTTTGCGGTAAAGTCGGAAATATCGTCGATCTGGGCCCGAATATCACGCGTTGATTCATCGCTGTAAGTTTTATGATCAAGATCCTTCCATTCTTGGCCCGTACCAAGCGGCAGCGCCGCATTATCTCCGGTGAGCCATTTCCCAATTTTTTCATTGATTAAAGCATCGAACGTTTCTCTTTGAGCAGTGCCGACCGGCGGTAACGTGTCATACTTTAAAATTCCTTTTGTTCCGCGGCTTCGCTGGTAGGCTGTCATGCTGTAGCTGATCAATTTTGAATACGTTTGGTATAGTCCATTGACCAGCGCTCGCATATTACAGTGCTGCAGTTTGAAATACAGAACCTCGCTTTGAAAAAACGAACGGGTGAATGTAAAATCACCGACCGCTACATTTGTGAACACATCATCAATAAGCGCATATTCTTTATGATCGAAACTATCCGCCACAAGAAGCTGCCCGTTGTGCTCGACGACCAGGCATTCATTGTTTTGATAC
>JAQUYS010000090.1 GCA_028691765.1 Candidatus Nanoarchaeia archaeon
TCCGCAAGGATGAATTAATCCTTGAACACGCGTTAGGCACCATGACGAAAGCCATTTTCGCGTTGCTCAAACAGCCGGAACCGACCGAAGTAACCGTTTCTTTCGATGATTCCATCGTTGAAGACACCGACGCAGAAGCCAAACGCGCCCTTCTTGAACAGCAGGGCGGCATAATTTCAAAGAAAGAATATCTTAAACGCGTTTATGAGTACACCGACAAACAGGCCGAAGCCCTTGTCGCGGAAGCCGAAGCAGAACAGGCCGCAAGCACCCCGGCCCCGGCAGACACAGGCAACCTATTCCCGGAACAGCCGGGAGAAGGAACCGACACAGGCGACGGAACACAGAACGGGCCGGAACAGCCACAGGCCGGCACACAGCCGCCGAACGACACCACAACCGAGTAAACACCGGGCCGGGGAAATCCGGCCTTACATAGCCGCACAGAAAGGGGAATCGCTATGGCTATCAGCAAGAAGCAAGTTGAAGCCTATAACAAAAGCGTTTATTCGCTTTATGAAAATCTGCAAAATGACTTGATAAACGAGATATGCGGACACTTTCGCGCCGACGTGCCACCTTCCACAATGGACGAATGGCGCTTTCAGCGGCTTGCAGAAATGGGCGGGTTCACGACAAAGGCCGCGTCGCTCATTGCGAAGCGCACAGGGCAAAGCGTTCCCGAAGTGGCGAAAGCATTCAAGGCCGCAGGAATTACGACGCTACAGGGCGACGAGGTAAAGTATAAACGGGCAAGGCAGGACGGCTATTTCAAGACGGCCCCGCTTCCCGCACAGTCAACGCCCGCTTTCCAGCGCATCGTTAAGAACGCCACGGCAAAGGCCACGGACTACTTGAACGCCGTCCACACGACCGCGCTTCAAGCGTCAAAGACCGCGTTCACGGATATAACGAACAAGACTTTCCTGCAAGTCACGTCCGGGCAAAAGACGTATTCGCAAGCCGTGGCAACCGCTGTCCGGGAACTGGCCGACAAGGGCATTACGGGGGCGACCTACATTTCAAAAGCGGGAAGAACAACCCGCGTTAATATGGACGTTGCCGTCCGGCGTATGGTAGTTACAAGCAATTCCCAACTTGCGGGCGACCTTCAAATAAACCGGGCGCAGGAATGGGGTTCTAACTTTGTCGAAACGTCGTCCCACATGGGGGCGCGTCCTTCTCACGCAGTATGGCAAGGCCGGGTATTTCAGCTTGTGGGAAACGACAAGTACCCGAATTTCGCAGAGAATACGCACTATGGACAGGGCGACGGAATCAAGGGCTATAATTGCCAACATGATTTTTACCCGTTCTTCCCCGGCCTATCGGAACCCGCATTCGACCACCCGAACGTGAAAGAAAATAACGCGCAGTATGAAGCCGAACAGACACAGCGGAAACTTGAAAGCAATATCCGGCAACAAAAGCGCCGCGCCGTCGCCGCGAAAGCCGCAGGAGATACCGAGGGCGAAACGGCGGCCCGCGTCAAGTTGGGACAGCTACAAAAGCAGTTACGGGAACACGTCGCGAAGAATGACCTGTACCGCGACCCCAGCCGCGAACAGATAGGGCAGAAAGTCACCGCGATAAACCCGCCCAGCGGCCCCGCTACGGAGCCGAAGCCCGCACCGAAGAAAACACCCGTCCAGCCGCCTAAAGCGAAGCCGACGACCACGGAGCCGGACACGCGGGCCATTGGTGAAGCGTTCGCCGGACTTCCCGCCGCCGAAGCGGAAGCCGTGTCGCTTATCAAGAACGCCCCGGAAGCGGCGCGGGCCGCATGGAACACGTTAGCGCCTGTCTTGAAATATGATACGCTGACTTCCAATGCGGGCGCTTGGTACGACCCGAAGACGCGGGCGCTTACGCTGAATATCAAGAAAATAGCAAGCGGCGAAGCCGTTCACCCGAAGTTTGCGACGTACTACCACGAAAGCGGTCACGCGCTCGACCATCTGACGGGAAGCGGCGGCGTTGTCGGGAACTACGACTATATTTCTATGACCTATAAGGGCGGCGCATTCGGCAAGGCGCTTCGGGCTGACGTTGACAACGTTATCGCCCATCAACCGGGGAAGAATATCACGGAACAGCGGGCCGAGGTTACGCGCTGGCTATCAGAGGGCGATATGCACGACTACGGCGACATATCCGACATATTCCAGCAAGCCACAAAAGGCAAGGTTCACGGGCTTGTCGGGCATTTTCAGAAAGTGCTTGTTCAGAGATACCCGACGCGCCGCTATAAAAACTATTGGGATTTACACGGAAGCCTTGAACATGAAGCGTTCGCAGAAATGTATTCTTCCGTTGTTGCGAATCCGGGAAGCCTTGACAATATCAAGACGTTTTTCCCGAATGCGTATCAAGTGTTCACCGAGATTCTAAACGATATAGCCGCGAAAGGGGTTGCACCATGAACGACAAATTGAAAAAGACGCTTGCCGCTTATTACGCCAAATTCGGGGAGCCGTTTCCGATTGACATTTCGGACGAACGCGGCCCGGATGAAATCACCGCAGAGGTTCGCCGCTTTATTCGGTTAGGAGTAAAGAAGCTAATAACCGATAATTACAAAGACGAATATTCCGTATATTGAATTTGTGCATATTGCCGGGGGCGCTTACGGTAGGGGAACCACCTTGACAAAACTATGCAAAATGACGAAGCATTTAGTTAAACCGCTGTCGGCCGACGTGCTGGCGGCGGTTCTTTTTGTGTATATTGCTAATTCGTTATTAGGTTACAACGTTTTGAAGTGTTTTTCGGGCGCAAACTTCCCGCTTCGTGTTGCCGCGCGGCAACATGGGCGGCAACATAAACGATAATCATTCTTGTTCGTGTTGCCGCTGTTAAACTTTTAACGGCGAAGTGGCAACACGAAAAAGTCAGTATTCAAGCGGTCTAAAGGCCCCATGTTGCCGATGTTGCCGTTTTAGGGCTATTTTTG
>JAQUYS010000091.1 GCA_028691765.1 Candidatus Nanoarchaeia archaeon
TGCAAAAATTGCAAATGATGTTGCTTGCTCATTAACGAACATAGATTGTTCTAAATATGATTTTTTTTACACCATACGTGCAGATTCCCCAATTGTTGGAGGTCCTAGTGGAGGTTCAGCTATAACCCTTTTAACTCTTGCTATGTTAGAAGAGGTTCCTGTAAGTGAAGAAATTGCTATGACTGGAATGATTTCATCAGGAGGAGTGGTATTGCCCGTTGATGGAATAAAAGAAAAAATTACAGCAGCACAAGAAGCAAATTTAAAAATGGTTTTCATACCTGAATTAGCTTTAACTAATGCGTTTGAATTGAAAGAAAATCAAACAACATTAACCTACGAAGATTTAACTAACTTTTCAATCTCAATAAAACCAATAACAAACATCGCTCAAGCTTTAGATGTAATTTCAAATAAAGAAAGTTATTCTCAAAATACATTTCAAGTAACTAAAGAATATACTTTAACTATGAAAGAAACAAGAGATAAA
The DNA here is from genome assembly GCA_028691765.1 of Candidatus Nanoarchaeia archaeon. Lineage (GTDB taxonomy): Archaea > Nanobdellota > Nanobdellia > Woesearchaeales > SKGA01 > JAQUYS01. Next base: position 491 of record JAQUYS010000091.1, read on the forward strand.
TTGTGTCAAAGAACAAACGAGCTTTTTTTATCTTTAGAAGAATACTCTAATGAACCGTCATTTATAGATGCACAAAAACAATTAAATCTTTCAGAAGAAACAAATTTAGAACAAAAATATTATGCTTCAGCTTCATTTTGTTATTCAGCAAACATCAAATTAAGAGAATTACAATTAAGAAATATTTCTCAAGAAGTATTAGTTCAAAATTATCTTTCATTACAAAATTCATTAAAAGAATTAAATCAAAAAGTTGACCAGTATAAATTGAAAACATATACTGATCTCGAAGCATATATGATTGTAAAAGAACGATTAATTGAATCTCAAGATTATGTTGATGAATTAAATCTAACCAACATATCTTCATCTAATTTAGCGTATGCTATTGAGAGGCATCATAGTGCATTTGCTTGGAGTGTTTTTTTAGGTGTTGAAGGAAAACCTTTACAGATTAATCAAGAAAATTTAATGTCTGCTTGCATAATGGAATTACAAGAATCAGAAATGATTCAAAGTTATTTAGAAGTCTTTTTACCATCAGAATATTTAACTCAAATAACCACATCCACAAAACATGCAAGAACATTTATGGGCGAAGAAAACTATGCTCTGTGCTTGTATATGGCTACAAAAGCAAAAGCAAACGGAAATTATGTTTTAACTTCGTTAGGAATATCTGAAGATAATTCAACAGTTAAAATAATTGATGCTAAAACTGATGCAATAAAAAGAATGATTTCAAAACAAAATATCTTTCCAATTATGGGATACAGTTATTTAGAATATTCCTCAGAATTAAGAACAGAAGATTCACATTCATCTTTATTATTTTCAGAGTATGGATTAGCATTTAGTGATTTAACAATGTATTTTCCTAAACAAACTCAATACACATTAAAAAATATCCCTGAAGCGCTAAAATATTTGTTTTTCTTTATTTTAGGAATGCTATTTACAATAATTTTACTTAAGTTTTCTCAGAAAAGGGTCCCTAAGAGAGCCAATTAAGGCTCTCCTGGGGAAAAAGAGGTGAGACAATGATATTGTATTCAACCCCCCAAAAAGGGAAAAAACAATTCTCTTTAAATACGTTTCGAATTGTATCCATTTAAAAAGAGTAACACCAACTATTTAAAAATGAGTTAGACTTTCTTTTCTTTATGTATGGAAATAAAAGAATCGTTGTTGGAATGAGTGGAGGAGTAGATTCATCTATGACTCTGGTTCTTTTAAAAAAACAAGGTTGGGATCCGATTGCAGTTTCTTTAAAAATGGCATCTTGGAATGAAGAAGAAAATGTTGCATCAACAAACGAATCTTTCAAAATTGCAAAAGAGGTTTGTAACAAATTAAATGTTGAACATCACATTTACGATGTTTCAAAAGAATTTCAAAAAGAAGTTATAGATTATTTTATAAATGAATTAAAGAACAGACGAACTCCAAATCCTTGCGTTGTTTGTAATCGAAATCTAAAATTCAAATATTTGTTTAAATGGGCAAATGAACATGGTATTGATTATGTCTCAACAGGACATTATGCTAAAATAGAAGAAGAAAACGGAATTTATCTTTTGAAACTCTCCAAAGATCCAACTAAAGATCAAACATATGGACTTTCAATGTTTCCACAAGAATGGATAAGTAAATTAATTTTACCTTTAGGAGAACATACAAAAAAAGAAGTTTACCTCTTGGCTGAGAAAGAAGGTTTTACCAATTATAAAAAAATAAAGCAAAGTCAAGATTTATGTTTTGTTTCAAAAAAAGATTTACCTAAAATGATTGAACAAAAATTAGGAATAAAAGAAGGAGACATAGTTGACGTAAAGGGTAAATTATTAGGTAAACATAAAGGACTTCACTTTTATACTATAGGTCAAACAAGAAAATTAAATTTACCTGGAAAATTTTTTGTTAAAAAGTTTGATGTAAAAGAAAATAAATTAATCGTCACAGATAAAGTTGAAGAAACACACACAGTTGATGAAATTATTTTAAGCCCATACAATTTTACAATTAAAGAAATTGAAAAGCCACTTATAGTTAATGCAAAAATTCGTTATGGGGATTTCGTTAATGGTTCAGCAACATTATATCCTCCTAAAGATGGAAAATTAATTATCAAATTCGATAAACCCATGCACGCTGTAACTCCGGGACAATTCTGCGTATTTTATGAAGGAGAGATATGTTTAGGTGGCGGAGTGATTAACTGAAGGCAGAATACCGGGTGCAGAAGTCAGTTTGGGTTTCAATAATCTCAAAGAAAGGAAAGAGATTGAAACTCATTCAAACTTTTTGTTCTTCTTACTTTTTTGATTTAGTTATTTTTAGAGATTTTCTTCTTATCTTTAAAATGTATTTCTTTAGCATTTTTAGAACTAATAATTGAGATGATTTTAGGCGGGTGCGCGCCCTGTTTAAAGCGCGCCGCGTCCAAAATCGTGTCAATGGC
>JAQUYS010000092.1 GCA_028691765.1 Candidatus Nanoarchaeia archaeon
TAAAAAAGTACCTTTATTGATAATCGATCCGCATGGAGAATACTCGACATTAAAATCCCCCAACACCACAGCAGACGAAATAGAACGCATGGCTCAATTTAATATTTCTCCAAAAGGATTCCCAACTCAAGAATATTCAGATACCAAAATTAATATTTATGCTAAACCATTAAAATTACCAAACGATTTTACACCTTCTGAATTAATTGAAATTTTACCACAAAAACTTTCAAGCAATCAAATTGGATTATTACATAACGCAATAAAAACAGCCGAATCAACAGACATTTCAGAAATAATACTTGCATTACATGCAGAAGATTCAAACATAAAATGGGGATTGATAGGACTTTTAGAACAAATAAAAAATCTAGAAATATTTTCTTCAGCTCCAACACCCTACCATGAAATGATTAAGTCAGGTATTGCATCAATAATAAATCTACGAGGACTTGACCCAGACATACAAGATATAATAGTTTACAAATTAACCAAAGACTTATTTGAATTAAGAAAACAAACAAAGATTCCTCCTTTTTTTCTTGTAATAGAAGAAGCACACAATTTTTGCCCCGAACGTAGTTTTGGTGAAAAAAAATCTTCTAAAATGTTGAGAACCATTGCAAGCGAAGGAAGAAAATTTGGTTTAGGATTATGCGTCATATCACAACGTCCAGCAAGAATAGATAAATCCGTTATAAGTCAATGCACAACACAAATAATAATGAAGTTAACAAATCCAAATGATTTGAAAGCAATCACATCTTCCGTAGAAGGAATAACATCCACAACTGAAAGTGAAATACAAAACTTAACTATAGGTACAGCATTAATAACAGGAATAACAGATGTACCTTTATTCGTTAACATTAGACCTAGACAAAGTCAACACGGAGGTCATAGCATAAACATTCTTGAAGGTGTAGAACCAAACGAAACAAATCTTCCTGAAGAACAAGATTTACTAAAAGAATTAGAAACATTCAAAGAAAAAAATCTACTCCCAATAATAAAACCAACAATAACAAAACAAGACATTCAAATAATGAGTGAAAAACAAATAAAAAAAATAAGTACCATCCTCATACCAGCATATCAAATTGTTTGTAAAGAAAAAGATGCACAATTTAATTTAATTGTAGAACAAATAGAAGGAAAAATAGTAACAAATATAGATGAATTCCAAACCAAAATATTGCCTGAATTACATAAACTAACTAAAAAAGAATTAGCTTTATTACAAACTGCATTTACAAAAAAATCATTTAAAGCATTAGATTTAATAAAAACTCTTGGAACAAATATCGATGTAAACAAAGACCTAGAAGCACTTCATCAAAAAAACTATTTGTTAAAATTAAACCAAGAAACATATAAATTAAATCCCGATTACATATTCACAAGTTTAACAAATTTCAAAAACCACTCAAGAATTGAATTTGTAAATGTTGAATTCGATTTGAAAAAAGAACCTTTAATAGGATTAGATAAAATCATTGAATTAATACAAAAATTCACAACAGTTATAGACAATAATCAAGTTTACATTCTAAATTACCAAATTGAGCATTATAATGATTAAAGTTTTAAATCTATTCATGTTTCTAATATTATGTCAGAACTTCCTCAAACAAAAGAATCTTGGGAAAAATGGATAACTGAATTAGAATCAACAATACAATTATCAAACGATACAGAACAAAATTATATTCTAACTCTTTCAAAAAAAATCGAGAACGTAATTTTAACTTTAGCAAAAAAATCCACTAAACTAGGACTTTTATTTTCAGGAGGAGTCGATTCCACATTAATTGCATATATACTACAAAAAAATAAAATCCCTTTCATTGCAATATCTGTTGGATTTAAAGATGATGAAACTAAATTTCCCGAAGATTTAGAAACTTCAAGAATAGTTGCAAAAAAATTAAATTTAAACTACGTAGAAGAAATAATAAATTCAAAAGAAGCACATAATTTATTCAAAGAAACAACTAAAATATTGGGAAAAGAATATTCTGATGTTGTAAATGTTGGCGTTGGTTCTGTTGAAGTTGCAGGAATAAAAAAACTAAAAGAAATCCATTGCACACATATATTTAGTGGTTTAGGAAGTGAAGAATTATTTGCAGGATATGATAGACACGATAAATCTAACGACCCGCATCAAGAATGTTGGAATGGCTTAAAATCTATGTTTGAAAGAGATTTAGTTAGAGAGCTTAAAATCACAAATCATTTTAAAGTTGAAGGTTTAATTCCTTTCTTAAACAAAGAATTAATAGAATATGCTATGACAATTCCCGCAAAATATAAAATTTCAAAAGACGATAAAAAAATAATATTAAGAAAATCTGCAATGAGATTAGGACTACAAGAAGAATTTGCTCAAAGGCCTAAACGAGCAGCACAATACGGCTCAAGAACGGATAAAGCAATAGCCAAATTAACTAAAAAACACGGATTTAAATTTAAAAAAGATTATCTTCTTTCCTTGTTAAATGTATAAAAATTTATAAAGGAGAACACATCACAAACAAAATATGAACGACACATTACTTTTAGCAAAGGACTCTTTGTTTACTACAAATCCTTATTTAACAAACATAACTATAGCAATAATAATATTCATAATTGGATTAATTCTTGGAGGTTTAGCAGGAAAATTCATACATAAAATCTTTAAAAATTTCGATGACAAATTAAAGAAAAAAACAGGATTTAAATATTCTGTAATAAGTTTAATTTCCGCTTTAATTCAAGTTAGTATTTATCTATTGTTCACAGTATTAGCTTTAAATTACGTAGGTATAACTTCATTACTATTAAACATATTATTCATTGCGATAATATTAATTTTATCGATATCATTTATTCTCGCTTTAAAAGATAGTTT
>JAQUYS010000024.1 GCA_028691765.1 Candidatus Nanoarchaeia archaeon
AAGCGTGAAGGTAATGTTGCTATGCTTAAAGGTAAAAGTATTCTTCCTTTGAAGACATTGACGTCTGCTGTTCCAGGGAAAACCAAGAGCGGGGGTCAAAGCGCAATGAGATTTGAGAGGTTGCGAGAAGGTGCTGCTATTGACTTTTATAAAAGGATTGCTGAGGTTATGAAAGAGGAATTTTTAGATAATCACACTGAACTTCAAGGAATTATTGTTGGTGGTCCAGGTTTTACAAAATTTGATTTTGTTGATGGTGGATATATTAATGAAACTTTGCGAAGAAAAATTATAGCTGTGAAAGATATTTCTTACACTGGTGATTTTGGTGTTACTGAATTAGTTGAAAGGAGTGAAGATGTTCTTGCTGAAGAAGAAGTTATTAAAGAGAAATTAATTATGAGGAAGTTTTTTGAATTGCTTGCTAAGGCGTCAGATAAGGTTGCTTATGGTTTGGATGATGTTTTGAGAATAACTAATCTTGGTGCTGTTGAAACTATTTTAGTATCTGAGGAGTTAGATGATGCTTCTGTTGAGGAGTTGGAAAAGGCTGCAGAGTTGGTGGGAACTAATGTGGAGATTATTTCTGTTGAGACTCGTGAAGGTGTTCAGTTAAGAGATATGGGTAAGGTTGTTGCCATTCTCAGGTATGCTGTTGAATAGGTTTAAACCGTAAATTCTTCGGATTTTATTACGATAAATATAAATTAAAGTACTTGTAACTACTTTTATGAGTTATGATGTTAATGTGTTGGTTTTCAAAAAGTTCAAATGGTTTTCAAAAAGTTCAAGTGGTTTTCAAAAAGTTTATAAATTAAACGAATTTATTTTAAATATGGTTGAAAAGTTGAAAAATATAGCTTTAATTAATTTAAATGAAAGTTATCAAAAGGTTTTATGTTGGTTTTTTTCATTTCCAGATAAGGAAATAGGTTTAAATAAGCTTTGTAAAGAAGTACAGATTTCAAAAACTACTGCGAAAAAAATTGTAGAAGATTTGATTAAAGAAGATTTTCTTGTTAAGAAAACATTCGGAAAAACATGGATACTTTCTTGTAATAAAAATCACTCATATAATTTTACAAAAAAGGTTTCGTTTAATTTAGCTATGATATCTGAAGCTTATGAGCGATATTTGAGGGAGAAAATTTTGAAATTAGTTGGAAATGCAAATTCAGTTATTCTTTTTGGTAGTTATAGAAAGGGAGATGACACTGAAACAAGCGATATAGATGTTGCAGTAGAAGTATCCGATAATAAGAATTTAAGGATTGTTGAACTTGGTGTTTTGTCTGGATTAGGATTTAGAAAAAATGTTCCTGTTAATTTACATATTTTTTGTAGAAATAAAATTGATGTGAATTTATTTTCAAATATTGCTAATGGTATTTTGTTGGAAGGCTTTTTAGAGGTTAAACCATGAGAATTAAACGTCCGGATAGAAAAAATGCTTTAAGTATTGTTGAAGCTGCTGAAAGGGAGATGAAATTTACATTGACATTGAATGTTGATGAAGAATCTTCAAGCACTATTGTTAGAAACATATATGAATGTTTTAGAATGATAGGTGATGCGTTATTAGTTAATGAAGGGATTGAATCTTCAGATCATTTAGCTCCGATTAATGAGTTGTTGAAGTTAAAAATTAATACTGCGCGTCCTTTAAATTTGATTGATAATTTAAGACGTCTTAGACACAATATTAATTATTATGATTATAATACTAATTTAATTGAAGTTAAGGATGCGCTTTCTTTGGCTAAAGTGTTGTTTATTCCTTTGTTAAAAGAAATAAAGAAAAGAATTGAATGATTTATCTTCCGCCGAAGTAGATTTCTTAAAAATTGAATCTTACAAAATTATTTAAACTACTTCTTATTCTTAAGTTTAGATGGAAATTCAAACTTCATTAAAACACGACATTCTAACCAAAGCATTTCAAGAATTGTATCCAAACAAAATTCGTCCTAAATTAAATTTAGAGTATTCAAACAGATTTTCACATTATAATGGCAATGTTAAATTTGAGAAGTTTGGAAGAGAAATTACATCTTTGACTTTTTCGCTTTCTAAAAAATTTAAAGATTGTGAAGAAGAGATTCAAATAGGTGTGATTCAAGAATTGTTAAATAAAGTTTACAAAACTAAAATTCAAACATCCAATCAATCGTTGTATTCTTCTTTTGTTAGGCATCTTACTAATTATACTAAAAAGGGAGAAAGCCATCATTTATTGAAAGAACTTTTTGAAGAATTGAAAAAAGAATATTTTAATGATTCTATTGATGAGCCTACTTTAAGGTTTGGTAAGAGAAGTTTTAGAATTTTGGGAAATTATAATTATGTTAAAGACACTATAACTATTAGTTCTATTTTTTTGGATGAAGATAATTTACCTTTGGAAAGAGATTTTATTAAATATGTTTTATATCATGAGTTGTTGCATAAAAAGCATAAATTTAGAAAAGCTAATTTTAATAATATGCATCACACGAAGGAATTTAGAGAAGATGAGAAAAAGTATTTTGATGGCGATATCGAATCTAAGATAAAGTTATTTTTGGGTAAGAGAAGATTACGTGAAGAATTAGACGTTTTTTCTAAAGTTAAAAATACACTAAAAAAGTTTTTTTAAAATAATGTTGACTTTAATATTGGAAAGAAAATCAACACTAAAAGTATGAATAGTAACATAAATCCTGTTTTTATCCAAATTACATGTCCTTTTTTATCTCCAAATATTTTAGTTAGAGCAAGTTGTATCATTCTTCCACCATCTACTGGTCCAAGTGGAAGTAAGTTTGCTGCTCCTAAACCTAAGCTTAACATAAATATCCAAACGAACAATTCGTTAAACCATCTTAATATATCCACAAATATTTGTGAGAATCCTTCTTTTACATTTTGTGTAGTCATTATTCCAACTACTCCAACGTATGCTTTTGAAGACTCTGTTGGGTTTTCTGTTGTTGTTATTGTATATGTGTTTGTTGAATCTCCAATGGTGAAATTATCTCCTGGTTTTAGTTTATTTAATTCTAATATGAATTGATCTGCAGTTGTTATTTGGTTTCCGTTAACAACATCATAGGTTACTTCTGGTAAGAGTCCTGCTTCGTATGCAGGCATATTTTCTTGTATTGATTGGAATGAAACTCCTACTGGTTCCACCATCATATCTATGGTTGGTGTAAATGCGAATGCGACTAATAGTATTGCAAACACTGCAAGTAATGCGTTAAAAAATGGTCCTGCTGCGAATACGGAATATTTTTTTATGTCGTCTTCTTTCATTAATTGTTTTTCATCTGGTTCTACAAAAGCTCCAATTAATGGTCCAAAGAAAACTATTCCTGAATGATGTATTGGTATTTTGTTTGCTCTTGCTACAACTCCATGTCCAAATTCATGAACTGCTACAACTATGAATAAAGCAATTATTCCATGCCAAAATGGTATGAATATTGCGCTTCCTGGTATGTGTACTCCTGGAAGAACTAAAGATAATGTTGCTGGTGCGTCTGGTGTTGTAAATAATTTTATGAAGCCTTGAAGAACGTAAACGAATATGTAAATCATTCCTACGAATCCTATTCCTATTCCTATGACTCCTAGTAATCTGATAAACTCTCGATATTTTTCTCCCCATTTATCCATTAATTTAATTCCGATTTTGGTTCTATACATTGCTATGAATTTTGCTTGGAAATCAAATTTTTTTCGATTTATTATTATTGTTGCTAAAATCAATACGTAAAATAAAATTACGAATTTGTAATTTATTAAAAATTGTATAAATTGTTCTGAACTCATGTTTTAAATAAATTTTGGTTATTTATAATATTAACTATTTAGAATTTTACTTACGTATGGTCCGTCGTTAGAATATCCTTGTTTTCTATAATATTCTCTTACTCCTATTCCAGATATTACTATTATTTTGTTGTAGTTGTGTTGTTTTGTTATTTCTTCTGCTTTTTGCAATAATTTTTTTCCTATTCCTTTGTGTTGGGAGGATGTTGGGTTGTCTTTTCCTAATGAGGTTGATTCTCCGTAAACATGTAGTTCTCTTATAATTGATGTTGTTGGCGTTATTTCATCTTTTAATTGTTGTGAGGGGAATCTTAATCTGCAAAATCCGAATAGGGTGTTTGTTTCTTTTTCTTCGTATGAGATAAAGAATTCTTTTCCTTGGGAAGCATCGTATTCTAATATTTCTATTTGTGTGTTATTTATGTTTGATTCTTTTCGACCGCTTTCTCTTGCACGTATGTCTTGTGGGATTATGTTTTGTGTTTTTAATTCTTGGTCGACGTATTGTCTGAGATTTGTTTTGTCTACTCCTGCTTCTATTCTGTATGTTGGTATGTCTCTTTGTACCCGCATTACTCGGCAATATTTTGGAATATATTTGAATGCTTGTGCAATTATTTCTGCAGCTTTTTTGGTGGATAATGGTTCGAATTTTCCTTGTTTAAAATCTTCGTGTAATTTTGTGTTAGGCATTACCATTAAAGGATAAATTTTTAACATATCGGGCCGATAACTGGAATCCGCGAACAGCAATCTGAACGCTGCAACGTCTTCCTCAACACTTACTCCAGGTATTCCAGGCATTATGTGGAAGTTTAGTTTAAAGCCGAGGTCTTTCAGCCTTCTGATAGTCTGAATACTGCATTCTGCATCATGTCCTCGATTTATTTTTTCTAAGGCTTTGTCATAAACGGATTGTATTCCTAATTCTATTCTTGTACATCCTTGTTCTAGCATTAAGTTTGCTTGTTCTAATGATGCTTGGTCTGGTCTTGTTTCGATTGTCATTCCTATGCAACGGATTGTTGATGTTTCATTCCTTAGTTTTTCTTTTGATAATGTTGATGTGGATTTTAGACTTAGAATTTTTTTATGTATCTCTTTTGTTCTTTGTTCTGTTCCAATATCACCGGGTAATTGGAAAAATTCTTTGAAGGTATCTAAATCTAATTCTCCGTTTTTAAAAAATAAATCTGAAAAATCATTCATTGCTTTGTATGAATATGTTATGAATTCATTTTGGTAAGTTGGGTCTCTTGCAGGAAAGGTTCCTCCCATAATAATTAAATCCACTTTATCGATTGGATGACCTAAAACAACATATTGTTCTAAACGATTAAATATTTGTATGTAAGGATCATAATTTGCACGAATTCCTCTCATGGTTGCAGGTTCAGCACCGGTGTAACTTTGTGGTACGTCTCCATATAGTGAGTCTATTCCTCCTGGACACATTGAACATTTTCCGTGTGGACAAGGATGTGGACTGGTCATTATTGCTACAGGCGTTACTCCGCTTATTGATCTTGATGGTTTTGTTTGTAATAAGTTTTGCAAAAGAGGCAATTGTTCTTCTTTGGCTGAAATTAATATTTGTATGTCTGTAGGTATATTTATTATTCCTAATTGTTTGCATAGGTTTATTTTTAGTTTGAATATTGAGTTTTTATCTTTTTTTGTGCTTTTTTGGATTTCTTCGCACAATTTGTTTATGTATTCTTGCATAAATGAGGGAATAAGAATATATTTAAAAAAGGTTCGTCATTAGTCTTTTTTATGAAAAAGGTCTTTTTAGAGGGAGAAATTAAGCTAAATGTTGATTCTGCCGATGTAATTTCAAAAGATTTGGATGTTTTTTATAATCCTAAAATGGGCATGAATAGAAGTATTTCTGTTCTTCTTTTAAGAGCTTTAGATGTTAAGAATTATTCTTTTTGTTTGCCTATGGCTGGAACGGGTGTTAGAGCTATGCGTTTTTTGAAGGAACTTCCTGAAGATGCTATTAAAAATATATTTGTGAATGATTTGAATCCTGAAATGCCTTTGACTTTGAGGGAAAATTTAAAATTAAATTCTTTGGATGAATCTAAATTAGTTGTTAGTGTTAAAGACTCTAGAGCTTTGCTTTGTGAAGAGAGAGGTTTTGATTATATTGATATTGATCCTTATGGGAGTCCTAATCCTTTGCTTGATTCTGCGATAAATAGAATTTCAGGAGAGGGAATTTTAGCTGTGACTGCAACAGATACTGGTGCTTTGGCTGGAACTTATCCTAATTCTTGTATTAGGAAGTATTGGGCGAAACCTTTGCTTTGTCCTCAGAAACATGAAATTGGTTTAAGAATTCTTTGTAGAAAAGTTCAATTGATTGGTCTTCAATATAATAAGGCTTTGATTCCTGTTTTGAGTTATCATTTTGAACATTATTATAGGATTTTTTTTAAGGTTAATAGGGGTAAAAAATTGTGTAATGATTTGTTTAAATTTTTTGATACGTTTAACTATGATAAAACTAATGGTAATTTTTTAAAGAATGGTGAAATTGGTCCTTTATACTCTGGCTCGATAAATGATGAAACTTTGATTGAAAAAATTATTTCTATTTCGAATAATGATGAAAAAAAGTTTTTGCAAAAATTATTTCTTGACGCTAAAATAAATTTGCCTTTTTTCTTGGACATTCATGATGTTTGTGAAAAAAACAATATTCAAGGAGTCGTTAGTTGTGAAAAAGTTATTGAAGAATTGGTTTTGAAAGGTTTTGTTGCAACTAGAGTGCATACTAGTCCATATGGCATTAGAACAAATGCTCCTTTTGAAGAATTTTTAAAGATTTTGAAAAATTAGATTTTAACAAATCCTTCTAGTAATTTTATTGAACCGTTTCTTTTTAAAATGTCTAAAAAGTTTAAAACTTCATTTTCTGAAAAGTTTGAATAACTCGCTTCTAATATTATTGAATCTATTGCGATTTTTCCAGATTTATCAGGAACTAAAGATTGTATTATGCTCATTAATTCTATTGCTCTATCTAGTTCAACTTCTCGTGATAAACGTGAAGCCATATTTTTTTGTATGTCGAATAAGCTTTCAAATTGCATTTTTCAAATGAGTTTAAAATCGGCTTCCTTTTTATACTTTTGCTATATTTTAGTAGAGATTAGTATACTGGCTAAGATTGAAGATATAAATGTTGATGTATTTTGGGAAGGTTTTGTGCGAGAGAATTTATTTGATCTAATAGATTTTGGCCATATGTTGGTGATTTTAAGTTTTGTTTGTTTGAATGAATAAATTGGTAACAACTATCTAAGAATGTTAAAAGATAATTATAGTTCGGATTTTCCATTTTGAGATTGCTTCGTAGATTTGAAAGTAAACGATGATGTAGAAGTGCGAATTGTAATTTTGGATTTTCCATATATGGTTTTAATAATTTTGTTCGTACTTCTTCAGAAACTATTTGTGGTTGAAAAAATAATAAATTTATATGTTCGCAATCTGGTGCTAGGCTTGATAGTTCGTTATCTATTTTCATAAAAAGCTTTTTTCTTTCGGTATAAATTTCTTCATATTTTGGATTTATTAAAAAATTTAAGGGATGTGAATCTGTTGTTGGTTTAAATTCAGTTGTTTCTTCTAATATTGTATCGATTGAATTTTGTATTATGTTTGTGTTGTAGATATTTTTATCTTTGTGTAAGATTGTTTTTTCATCTAAATGTTTTTGATGCAAGTCTATTGTTTTGAATTGGTATTTTTTTCCTTGGAATTCAAATCCCTTTCCCAAGGTCAATTGTATTATTTTGGTGAATTGAAGTAAATCTTGAAACAATTGTTGTTGAGTATTTTGGTTTGGAGTATATTTTTCAAAGTAATCTACTGTATTTGGCCACCAAGATTGTATTGAATAAAATATTTTAGTTCTCATGAACTTCTCCTAAATATAGTGTTGTAGGAACAACTCCTAAATAATTTTCTAATTTTTCTTCTAAGAATTTTGTTTGACTGAATTCTCCATCGATTAGTTTATCGTCGATAGAAGTTTTTGAAAATATTGCATGTTCTCTTGGAGCGTATTCTCTTTGTTTGGAAATTAGTCTTTTTGCGGTTCCTCTTGTGCCTCCCATGTTTGCTAATTTTTCAGATGTGATGATTTCTTGTTTTGTTATTTCAATATATGCTTCCCAAAGTTCTTTTGCAAATTGTGGTTTTTTCTCGTTAAAATATATTGCCATTGAAGACAATATTTGTGATTTTTCTTCTATTGTGTGGTTTTGTGTTTCAAAATCTTGAATTGATTTTCTTGCATAATATTCTTTTAAATCTACGTCTATGTCTAGTAAAAGAGTGTATGCGAATAAATGAAGGTTGGATTGATTTTCTATTTTTGAACCGAAGAAAATATCGTTTAAGATCATGGGTTCAACAGGAAATAATTCATTTGAGTAATCATACATATTTTTAACAGTCATACCTAGTGATTCTATTAATTTGTTGTCTTCAAGAAGAGCGATGGCACCTACTAAATTCTTTGGATGAGACTGTGTGAGGTAAAAATTTTCTTTTATTGTTTCAAAATCTAAAGTAGCTTCTGCTTTTAATTCTTTGAAATATGTTTTTGGATGTTTTATTAATGGCTTTAGAAACGATTCGTAAACATTATCTCTTACGGCAGATTTTAAAAGGATTGAATTTGTTACGACGTAGGCTAAGTGCGAAACTAATAATTTGAAATGGTCAATATTGTATTTTATGTATGTTGGATTAAATAGATGTTTTGAATTTAACTCTGTGTAATTCATAACATCAAAATATGTTTTTGTTAGCGCTCCAGCACATATTAGAATGTATGCGGCATCAAATAGTTTATCTTCCAATGTTGGTTTTGGTTTGGGACAAGATATTGGTTTTCCTATAGTTTCTAAACCAAATTTAGTTAATTGTTTTTTTGATATGGGGTGTTTTAGAAAATAAAGATACATAGAAGAAAACATTGCAGGTACTGTCGCGAATATTTTTTGTGATGAATATCCTATGGCAACGTAAGAAGTTAATAACCCTAATTTTAGCACAGTGTTATTATAAAAAGGTCGTATTATGAATGTATCACATAACCTTCTTCCAACGCTTCTTTTTTTCTGAGAGTGCAAGTGTATCTACTCGGTTAAGTTTGAATCTCACTCTTTAAAAAAATTAAAAAAACATTTGAAAATTCAAAATTTTCAGTACCATACAAAAATTTATTGTATTAATGGTGATGTCCACAAGATGAACAATCTCCTGCACAAGATGAACAATCTTCTTCGTCTTCATCTTCTTCAGATTGCATAAATTTTTTCTTGTCTTCTTCTGTTGCTTTTTTTGCTTCAACAATTTTTATTTTGAATAATAATTTTTTTCCTGCTAATGGATGATTTGCATCTAATTCAACAGAATCTTCAGTTACTTTTGTAACTCTAACAGGGATTGTGTGTTCTGTATTTGGTATTTGCATTCCAAGAGTCATTCCAACTTCAACTTTCAAATCTTTTCCTAATGCTGTTTTAGGTACTGTTTGAACTAATGTTTCGTTGTGCATACCATATGCATCTTTAGCTTCGATTTCAATATCTTTTTCTTCGTTTTCGTTCATTCCTAACAACGCATCATCAAAACCTTTTATTAGCATGCCTGAACCTGCGATAACTTCTAAGGGTTCTCTTCCTTCAGATGAATCAAAAACAGTTCCGTCTTCGAATTTGCCAGTGTAATTTAATTTTACAATAAAATCTTTTTCTACTTTAGTCATTTTTTTACCTCTTATTATGTCGGAACTTATTGAACAAACATAATTATTTCTATTAAGAATTTTTAATACTTTAAAAAGTTAATCTATTAAATAGTCACCGACATAAATGAGTTATATTCTCACAAAATAAGGGATTGTACAATCGCTTCATTGTTTTTCAAGAATAGGTTACTTTTGTCTTTAACTAAAAATAAATAAAAAAGAGACGAATTACTCGTCCCCATCAGCTTCGCCAAAAAATTCGGTAAGGCTTCTACTTTTCGTTTTCGCTTCGTAGCTGATTACACTCATCACACACACCTTTTTTGAAACACAGAACACGTTTTCAGAGCCTGTATCTCTCTATCAACTTTTTAAGAATTTTTCATATATAAATGCTACTGTTCTTTGAAATATGTTTTTTGAAACATAGTCTATAGAAGATATTTTATTTTGATAAATGTTCAAAATTGATGTTAATTTTTAAAAAACGTTAATAAGATTTAAGCAATATGGATGACATTTGAGAGTAGTATTTAAGAAAAAAGAGTTCACTTTGTAGTGAATTAAAAGAATAAAAACAAAGAATCTATAGATCCTTTGCCATTACTGTTCTTCTTCCATTTGCTTCTGCTCTTGCAGCTGCTTTTTTAACTAGATCTCTTACAATTTTATCTAATTCATCAGCAAGATCGCCTGCAACATTGAAGTTTCCAATAACATCTTTTATTTTTGCTTTAACTATTAATAAATCCGACATATTAACACCTCATACTTGGGTTTTAGCCCGTATAAGACTAATTTTGTGGGAAAAAGTATTTAAGTATTTCGCTTATCTGTCCAGTGGGTTTATAAAGGAAAGTGATTTTTTGATAGATTATGAAAGTTGCAATACTTTTGAGTGGTGGAAAGGATTCCGTTTATTCAGCTTATTTAGCTTCTAAAGAGCATGAATTAAAATGTGCTCTAACTATTGTTTCTGAAAATAAAGATTCTTATATGTTTCATACTCCTAATATTAAATGGGTTGGTTTGCAAGCGGAAAGTATGAATGTTCCTCTTTTTATTGCTAAAACTGATGGTGTTAAAGAGGATGAATTGGTTGATTTGAAGAAAGCGATTTCGGATGTTAAAGAAAAATTTGGTGTTGAAGGGGTTGTGACTGGCGCAATAGGCTCAGTTTATCAAGCTAGCAGAATACAGGCTATCTGTGAGGAACTTGGTTTGGTTTGTTTGAATCCTATTTGGGGTATTGATCAAATTAAATTGTTGCATGATTTGGTTGAAAATAATTTTCATGTTATTGTTGGTGCGATTGCAGCTTACGGTCTTGATGAAAGTTGGATTGGAAAAGAGCTTGATTTGATTATGATTGATAAGTTATCTGGGTTGCAGAAAAAATTTGGTTTGAATCCTGCTTTTGAAGGTGGAGAAGTTGAATCGTTTGTTATTGATTGTCCTTTGTTTTCTAAAAAAATTAAAATTGTTGCTTCTTCTGTTGAAATGGAAAATGAGATTACTGGTAGATTGATTATTGAAGAAGCTAAGTTGGTTGAGAAATAAAAATATTTATATAGTTTTCATTAAATAAGATGTTTATGAAATTTAATGAATGGTTAAATCAAAAACCTCTTTGGATTAAATATGGACTTATTTTTACATTAATTGCATTTGTATTGCCTTTGCCAATGCTCAGTGTAGATTATTTATTTAATTTTTTAGCTGAATTTAAAATTATTGGTATTCTTTTTTTAATACTTGCTTATCCCTTTTTAATACTCGGAGCAATCACAGGAATTTTTATGTGTGGATTGGATGGAACGGGATCATTGTGTCCACATAGTAATTTTATTTTAAAATTTATTCAATATATTATTTATTTAAGTTTGAGTTTTATACTTGGATCCATATTTGGGTGGATAGTTGAAAAAATAAAACGTAGAAAAGAGTGAGTTTTTCGGAAGAGTTTCGGTTTTTTGAAACGTGCTTATATTAATTAGTTGTTCTTATTTATGATTAAAGAAAGGTTTATATATTTCAGTAAGATTATTCTTACTGGTGAATAAATTTGGATATAGGTATAACTAAAATGAGCTCAAAAGGACAAGTTGTAATTCCTCAGGATATGAGAGATGGTTTTACAGAAGGAGATAAATTAATAGTGATTAGAGATGAAGATAAATTAGTTTTAAGAAAAGCTTCTGAATTAGATAAACAATTTTTAGAAGATTTAGAATTTGCTAAAAGAAGTGATGAAGCGTATGAAAGAATCAAATCTGGAGAAGGAATAACAATGAATTTTGATGATTTCATTAAAGAAATTAAAAAGTGGTGAAAACTAAACTGATTGCTGCCAGCTGCTAATCGGAGTTCAGAAATTTATTTATGTGTGAACCAGAATATTCTTGTTCCGTCTTCTTCAATTTGGTCTAATCTACAAAAGAATAATCTTTCAAATTGTACAACTTCGTCTATTTTTAAGTTTTCTAAGGATTGTTCACAAACGATTTCTTTTATGGAGATGTCGTCCATTAAGATTTCTGCATGCAATTCTTTTCCGTTTTTTGGAACGTAGTGTATTAATGAAGATTTATTTGGCGATGATTTAAATTCATCTATTGTTTTGCTGTGATATTCGAATTCAGTTTCTGAAATCATTTTTACATTTATACAATCCATTAAACGGAATATTTGTCCATCTTCTATTTTTACTAAATCTTCTTTTTCTACATAGAATTCATTTGTTAAATCTAGCGTTCTATTTTTTTCTTCTTGTTCTGGATGGTGTTTTAAATTTATTTTTATTAATTCTGTTGGAAAGTTATTTATTTTTATTAAAACTGGATTTACAACTCCGAAAAATCTTTTTGCAGTTTTATCTAATAGTGCTCGATTTATTGCGGCTATTGAGGAGAAGTCTAAGTTTGTTTGTGTTTTGGATAAGCCTATTTTTTGTGCTAATTCGTAATATGCTTCTTTTACTATTCCTCTTCGTTTTAAGGCTCTTAATGTTACTAATCTTGGATCATCCCAACCGATGTAATTTCCTGTTTGAATTAATTCTCGGATTTCTCTTCCTTGTGTTGTTGCACCCACAACATTGTATCTTCCGTAATGGATGTATTCTATTTCTGGGAAGTTAAATAATTTTGCTATGTATTTTTGTAATTCTATTCTTGAATCGAATTCATTGCTTCTCATTACGTGTGTTATATTGCATAATCCTTCTTCTATTGTACTTTCAAAATCATACATTGGCCAAACTTTATATTTGGTTCCAACTTTGTAATGTGATGCATATGCAAGACGATAAATTACTGGGTCTCGCATTACGGCGTTTTTGTGTTGCATGTCAATTTTTAATCTTAAAACAACTTCTCCTTCTTTGAATTTTCCTTCTTTCATTTGTTGCCAGAACAATTTATTTTCTTCTAAAGTTTGATTTCTATGAATGCAGTTAGTTCCGTTTCGTCTTCCATCAGACATTTTTTCCTGAGGGCAAGAACAAACATATGCTTGATTTTCATTAACTAATTTTTCAGCATACTGGTAATATTTTTCCATGTGTTCTGATGCGAATAATAATTCGTCTGGTTTTATATCTAAGTAGTTTAATACGTCTTCTTTTGCTGAATCTACATATTCTTGTGTTGATTTTTCGGGATTGGTATCATCAAATCGGAATATTACTTTTCCATCGTATTTTTT
>JAQUYS010000025.1 GCA_028691765.1 Candidatus Nanoarchaeia archaeon
TGCCAGCATTGTCCACAATCATTTTTATGGTGTCTTCAGTTCCGGCTGTTTCTATTTGCTGGAAGTTCATGGTTAGGTCAATGTCTTGGCCAAGAATGCCATTTCGACGTGACATTCGGCCATATTCGCGGTGACCTTGGATAACAAAAGAGTGACCATCTTGTTCTAAATAGAAGCTTGTATTATGCAATTCATTGAGTTTTTCAATTGCGGCAATAAAATCATTTGCTTTAACACTTTTACCAAATTTTTTTATAATATTTTTATGATTTCGATTTTTATTCATGTTTGAAAGTAGATATTCCAATGGAGGAATCGCTTGATTTTGCATGTTAGTTCACCTCAAAAATCTTGCCAACAAAAAAGTTTTCATCTATAACGTCAAGCCATGTTGTTATTTGTGATTCTTGCCATAAAGAAAAACTAGCGTTTGGAAATATTGAAAAACAATCAATCATTGCACTATCCAAATCATTGTATAGTTCTTCAATTACGCCTAATTGTAGTTTATACATAATATTACCTTTATATAAAAATTTAGAAAACTTGACCGTTCTCACTTATATTGACGTACGGCAATGCAACTTCAACCAGATTCTGGAAACTAGTACCTTTGGTCATCAAAGTATTTCCTACTAACTTGATGTCAGTTTCAGACATGTTGTTTTCGCGAAGTGTGGTTCTGATTTTTCCAATGATAGCGAAACGATTTCTCTTCATACCAGATACATCAACAATTGGTTTTTTGTCAGCAACTAGCTCCGATTTTTTGTGATGTATTTTCATTAGTTCTTTTTTGTAGTCATTAGTCACATTGGGTTCTTCTGCATCAGAAGGCATTTTTTCACCTTCGTGAATTATCATTATGCCTTTTCTACCATTTGGTTTTGTTGCCTTTACAAACGACACCTCCTTGCCGCATACAGAACATATTTTGGTTCCTTTTGAAATTTTTTTTGTCATAACTTCGTAGATCACTTCCGAATTTGAAATTTCCGGATATTTTTCACGAAGCTTTCTTATTGCTTCTTCTGGAGTTTTTCCAGACATTACAACGCCTGAATTATCTTCTTTACGAGCAGTCCATTGAAACCATTGCCTTTTAAGCATTGTTCTCATATCAATACACCAAATACATTATATGTACTTGTTGATATTTATAGTTTTTGGTCGTAGTTAGAGAGAACAAAAATATATTAAAAATTATAAAAATTTAATGTATTTTATAGTTTAATGGATCCGTTGTATCGTTTAATTTAAATGCTTCAATCCGTTCTACACACGTTGGACAAGTACCACATGACAAATTACCTGCATTATAGCATGAACGTGTTAGTATATAAGGTACACCAAGTTCAAGACCTTGTTTTACAATGTCTGCTTTTGTCATGTGTATGAATGGTGCAGTAATTTCTACTGGATGCCACAATGTTGATAATCGTGTTGTTTCTTTGAGAGATTCCATAAATTCGGTTCTACAATCAGGATATATACTCCAGTCTCCTGCGTGTGCAGCATACGCAACTTTTTCAATTTTTCTTGCTGCTGCAATGCCTACTGCAATTGAAAGCAATATTTGGTTGCGATTTGGCACGACAGTTATTTTAGCTATATCTTCAGTATAGTAGCAATTAGGAACTTCAATGTCAGGATTGGTAAGAGAACTAGAATTAATGTGAATAAAGATTGGTTTGACATCTATAACATCATGGTGTATTTTCATATTTTTATTTTTTTCTGTGTATGTAATCATTTGTTTTGCAGATTCAAGTTCTGCAATATGACGCTGTCCATAGTCAAATGATATTGCATCAACTTGGTGACCGTCAGTAAGCAATTTCCAAAGCAACGTTGCTGAGTCCATACCGCCCGAAAAAATTAATAATATTTTTGACATATGTGTTCATCCTTTTAAAAGTTGTATTGTTTCTGACTTTAAATTTGGATCAGACTCGAATTTTCCACGCAATGCTGATGTTTCTGTCAATCCTGTCATTCTAGCACCCCTGATAGACATACATGAATGAGATGCTTCAATTCTTACCATCACACCTTGTACACCTGGAATAAATTTCATTAAATAGTCTGCGATTTGTGCAGTCATATTTTCCTGGAGTTGAGGCCTGGATGCAAATTTTCTAACAGTTCTTGCAATTTTACTAAGTCCAACGATATGAGTAGACGGTAAATACGCTACTGATGCTTTTCCTGAAAATACGAGCAAATGATGCATGCAGAAACTATTAAAATCAACATCTTTAACTATTATAAGATCATTACTATTTGATGGAAAAATACCTCTACCTTTTTCTAGATCATCCCAATTACGCCATTCTTCAAATTCTGACATCATACGGTCAATTCGACCAGGAGTATTTTTTTTAGCCTCTTCGTCAAAAAGTTCATCCGGAAAATTTAATCCAATCATAATATCAATCCAAGTATTATTAAAATTATTACAAATACAAGAATACACAACAAAAATTTTAAAAACTTTTCCTCTTCTATATTGCGATCATCAAATGTATTTTTCAGTGCTATTGTTTTCTGATTCATAGATAATCACAAACCTGCATCTAAAACTAGGATGTTTTTTTATATTTATAACTTTTAACTTTTTTCATAATATTCTCTGATATCCATTTTATTTGTTTCATCAAAACAAATCAATTCTTTATTTTTTGTATAATAATTTATCATGTCATATTTATTAATTGTAGCGGTTGAAGTCGCAGTTTCTTTTAATGATACTTCATACAAACCTTTTACTAATCCTTCTTTTTCTAGTTTTTCCCATATAAAAAATAGCATATTTTCTGCAGTAGGGTTACAATCCATTTTATCGTTTATTGTTGCATGATCAAATACATTAATAACATATTTTTCTACAATTGTCTTTAATTCCTTGTAATCTATGACCATGCCAGTATCACGATTAACTGGCCCATATAAAACTATTTCTAGTGAATATGAATGCCCATGATTAAATTCACATGGTCCGCAATAATTTAACAAATGATGAGCAGATTCAAATGTAAAACTTTTGCTAACCTTAACAAATGGACTTTTATAACGTTTATAATGGAAAAATGCATGACATACATTACAAACAGGAAGCAAGTTTGACAATAACCAATTTTTGCGATTTTCATCTAAATGATGTATGTCAATTTTTCGTTCTTCTTCAGTACAACCGCAATAATAGCATGTCAAAGGATTATGATACATTTTTGCATAATCTCTATACGAATTGGCTGGACTATAATTAGGATGCTCCCAATCAAATTTAAATAGCATGCCATTTATTCTGTCTGCATAAATATCGTTGTCCCAAAGACCTTTAACTGTTTTTGATATTTTTTCTCTGACTTCTGTTTTTTTTGCTGGATTATTAATGCCTTTATTGAAATAAGACGTTCCAAGTGGTTTTAGTTCATATTCTTTGCATCTATTTAATACTGTCCAATAATTAACATTTTCTATAGCACTAATTTGTTTGATGGAAAGAGTTTTTAAGTATTCTTTTAACTTTTCTTTTGAAATATTCCATTTTTTTGTCATTGTTTTTCTCCTAAATGTTGATGATTGTTTTTATTCCGCCACGAACAGCAGTATCCAAGTCAAGTTTTATGTTTGATGGTTTTATAACGTCACAAAATTCTTTTTCGATTTTGCTGGCGAGGTGCTCGTGGCTAATAGGTAGGTCTTTGTAAGCAAGCAAATAAAACTTGAAGCTCTTCAGTTCAGGAACAAAGCTATCAGGACTAAATTCAATGGTTAATGTGTACAAATCTTGTATACCAGTCATTGGACATAAAGCAGTTAATTCAGGATAAATATACCTAACTATTGCTTTTTTAGTACCAACATATGGTATTGGACTTATGGTTGGCATAATGTGATTATAACCTTGTTCGACACGATCTTTGAGTTCTTCTGCAGTCATGTCTTCAATTTTTTTTGTGAAATTCCAAGAAGTTTTTTTCATTATATATCATCTTCGTTTTTTAGTATATAAAAGTTTTGGTCAAAATTGACCTTCGATATTACGTTCTTTGCAACCTGTTTCTCGCAACATGCACAAATCCTTATATGCATTGTAAACATATTCAGTATTGTGGTCTTCATAATCAATGAACATTTTGTTAATGTTTTTAACTAATTTTAATTCGTTAACTGATAATGCATATTCTTCAAGAAATTCGTTGTCACAAATAATACTATTTACAAATTTGTTTGTTTCAATATACTGATAAAGATTGTGTAACGAAATCAATAGTGGCGTAATGTTGTTATCTTGTAGGTATAGAAACTCTATTTCAGTGTTGTTGCAAACTGGACAATTACAAGGTATTTTTTTTAGGTTATGTTTTGCATTTCTACCAAATTCTACTTGATAACGTATATTGCCAGGCATTGTATATTTTCTAAACCTAGATCCAATATTATATGATGAAGAATCAAAGGTTATTGCAGTATCAAAATGTTCACTTACCATTGCAAGGCTAATCATGTTTTGTAGGCCGGACATGCCAAAAAAATGGCAAAATCCTGGTAGGTTTAATGCATCGTGTTCATCGAGATACATATAACCGATGATTTGTAAATAAACATTTGTTGCTGGATCAATACCAATTGCCCAACCGTCAAACGCAAAATGCTTGACAGCGTCATACCATATTTTTATTTCGTTAAGTGACTTTCCGTGCAAAACATTATATAATTTAAAATCATAATTAATACGACTATTTTCGAAAATTGTAAAATTTTCTACTGATCTTTTCAATGGATCTTTAAATGTATTCCATGGTGGAATATCCAAATTCATGCCAATATCAGCATTGTTTTCAATCCAACGCAATACTTGAATAGGAGTTATGTTGACGGTTTTTCCAGCTCTGGAAAATGATTCCATTTGATAACCGCCAGAATCTGCAATGAATACAGTATCATCAGGATAAATAGTTCGATGATTGTCATCTTTTTGATTAATACGATAATACGCTGTCGCTAGTAAATATTTATACTGAAAAAATGATTTGTCTGTAAAAAATTTTAAATCGTGGCCTTTGTAAGTAAGACCTTTCCTCCAATATTCAATAAATTGTTCACCAATTGCTGGAACATAGTTTGCTTGTTTTTCCAAATACATGAATTAAGCTCCTAAAACAGAATATAGATAACGTTACTTTATAGTATATATAGTTTGCGATTAACAAAAGTTTTGAAAAAAATTTGATTAGAAGTCAAATAAGGTTTTTGTTTTTTTAGCTGGTGTAACTTCTTTTTTGATTTTAATTTCAGACAAGCCGAGTAGTTTGCGTTCCTTGGTATCACATCCAAGTGCTAATGCAACTTCATTCCAATCTATGTAAACAAAGTTGCATAGGTTACGTTGGCATTCTTGTTCGCTCCAAAAATAAAAACGTTTGGCTAGGTCTTTTTGCAATTCAAAGACTTTGTCGGTAATAGTTTTAGAAGCTTTTGGATACTTTTGATATACATTTTTGTCTTGTAATCCTATGTATAATAATCCACGCATGATATTATTGTCAACAGAAAATAAATATTTGTTAACTTCTTGACACCACAATAAATCTTTTTGACTACCCGAACACCATCTAAGCAATGGCATTAACATAGAAGTATCTACGTTATTTAGTTGTCCAGATTTCAAATATTTGAAATTATTTAACATGATTTATTCATCCAATATTCGTTCACGTGGTACATTAAACATTTGATATTTCTGTTTTTTACTAAGTTTTTTGTAATAAAATTTGTGCTTGACAAAGCAATAGTAAGACATCTTTTTAAATCGTGTGCTTCATCTTCAGTCATAAGTATATTTTCTTGTTCTACTATGCGCTTTCCATTTTCTGAAAATCCAACTAAAAAATTCCATGCAACTGTCAATTCTAGCTTCCATTTTTTCTGTTATCATGTGTGTCATCTCATAAGTTTTATTAAAATTGCTTCAATTAGTATTTCTTTCCATGCAACTTGCTGCAAAAACTTATAAGTGTCTGCGATATCTAGTATGGCTTGTTTTTTATATTCAATATTTTCAGTACTAGCATAAGTAACATCATACAAATCTTTAAGGAACTGCTCGGCATCTATGTGAGCATCTAAATATGTTTGACGTGCCATAACAAAGTTTTTTTCGCGCAATTGTTTGAATACAAGTTCAGCTAGTTTTGTTTCGTTGGACAACTTGGATAAAAGAACACCACTTTTAAGTTCTTCGATTTTGTTAATAGCAGATCGTATATCTGAACCAGTACGATCCACAATTTTGCTAAGTGCCTCAATTTCGTATGGTATATTTTCTTGGCTACATATAAATTCAAGACGTTCTATAATATCTTCTTTGTTAATGTTAGAAAAGTCTATTTTGATACATCTGCTTTGAAGTGGATCTATGACCCGACTCACATAATTGCACGTAAGCACAAATCGACAATTACTAGAATATTGTTCCATTAGGTTTCTTAAAGAGTCTTGTGCCGATGAGGTAAGGGCATCGCACTCATCGAGAATGCAAACTTTAATGTTAGAATCTTTACTTTTTGTAGATGCAAAAGTTTTTACCTTCTCACGAATTGTATCTATTCCTCTCTCGTCGGAGCTGTTTAGAATTATATAATCACAATTTAATTTTTTTACAATGACTCGTGCTAACGTGGTTTTTCCGGTTCCGGGTGGCCCGAAAAGCAAAAGGTGTGGCATGGCATCATCTATGTCAAAGTTAAGGTGTAAGCCAACCATACTTTCCAGATCTTGTGGTCTATATTTTTCTACTAACAATGTCATCTAATATCCTCCAAAAAAGTTTATTTAGGTTTCCTCAGTAACTAACGGAGAAACCATCCACTTAATAGTAGAATCAGGTTCTGTACTAGTAATAAGTATCGGATATTCTTCATTAAAGGATACTATTACTTTGCCAGTTATCACGGAAATAAACTCCAGGAATGTTATGCCATATTTGGTTCTAACGTTTTTGTAGTCGACTTTTGTTTTGGTGGTTAGTTCATCAGATTCTTTTTCGCCGGTCTTAACATAGAAAATATTGTCCTTGACTTCTGCAATAATGCCAGTTTTTTCCGACTTTAAAGTAGCGGTATTCTTTTTGATGGTTACAAAAATATTACTATCAAATTCAAAACCACCGTCGTGTGCCAAAGTAGGTAATGTTTCTAGATCACATTTAATGTATTTTTCGTCTACCATAATAATTTTTGCATCATTATCGTCAGAATTTATTAAAAAGGCATTTTCCTTAATGGATAGTTCAACGTTACCAGACATTGCATTTAGAACAGAAAGCAACCTTGGAATGTTTCCTATTGGTACATTCATTGGAGTATAATCCAAGAAAACGTTTTTTCGAAGTAGGCCAGTTACCGCACCACAATTGCTAATATCTTTTACGGTCAGGGTTAGGCCTTCGGGACCAAACTTAAGTATGCCTTCGGGTATGGCTCCGTTTATGCTAACTTTTTTTATAAAATCTGCTAGAGTTTTTGCACTTGTCTTTATAGTATCACAACCTTCTAAAAATGTTATTAAAACAAGTTAACGTTGATAGTATTTAAAGGTTTTGGTAACTCTGATTATTTTCCATCACATCTGATATGAAGACGGTCGGAATAATTGCATCCAAGTCGGCATGCTACCTTCCAGGTATTTTTGCCAGAAATCGATAGTTTTTGGTTATTGTCCCCAGCTGGCATCAACCAGGTCCTAGAAGGATTCAAAGATGTGTTTTCAAACATGTCCTTGATTTCAGCTTCCAAGAAGGCCCACGGTAAATTACCAACAACAAACTTAAAGTAAATGTTTTTGCGGCCACTATCCGAAATTTTTAGCCAATTGGTTATAAATTCATTGCGGTCCTTGGAGGAAGTAAAACAATCCTTCTTGGGACTAATAACCATAATATTGAAGCGTTTAAATAGTTCTTCCTGGTTGTTTATGGTACCGTTGGTTTCGATGTCAAATAATTGCCCTGGAAGACCGTTCATGATTTCAGAAATGGCAGTGGGTTGTAGCAACGGCTCGCCGCCAGTAAAAATTATTCGGCTGTTCGGATAAGTTTTCAGGTAGTTTTGGATACGACTTATCACAGAAGATGTTTCAACTTCTTCGACCCTATCTTTCTGTGGAGAATCGCATCCCTTGCAGGATCTATTACATTTTGAGAGTCGAACGAATATAGCTGGCCTTCCTACAGCAGGGCCTTCTCCTTGTAGGCTATAAAATATTTCGCTTAGGTTCATCATTGTTTTCATAATTATAGTTTAGTTTTAGTCGTTTAAATACTTTTTGGTTAACATAAAAAAGGTGGATGGAAACGACGGATCAAGTGGGCATCAGGGAGCGACCTCCTCATATCCGAACCTTACTGTATACTCTGCCTTATATTTTTGGCGAAGTTCTTCTGTCCACGGATCATTGCAACAGATTCGCCACTCGCCCCTGGCAAGGGCATCCGAACACGCTTGCCAGCATACCCCTCCGGCGGAGGTGCCATCCAGATAGGGGCAGCCCGCCATCTAGGCCACCTCCTCGGCCTTCTCATCAAACATTTCTTTTTCCCATGCCGCGGTTGCTTCTCCGATGTTCCCTGATCTCATGTTTTTACGATATATCGCGTCTATCGCCGGGTGTAAGCCGATCACTCAAGCCACCTCTTCTTCTTTTCTAACCTTAATTGTTATGTGTTCGCAACCTTCACTAATCTGGGTTCTGTTCAACCAGGTCCTTCTTGACCTGATCTTAAATCCAGCCAACCTAAGTTCTTCCTTGATGTGTGTTGGTATTCTGTTTTTTCTGCCGTATTGTGCCCAAACTTTTTTCATCTTAGTTCACCTCACTTTTTAACAAGTACATATAGTACTTCCGAGAATAAATAGTTTTTGGTTGGTTGTTCAACCGTAAGTTATATATTCTAGTAAGTACTATTAGTACTTGGTGAGTTAATATGAGCTACAATGAAGTAATAAAAGCGGAAGCAAAAAAGATTAAGGATACGGATCAAAAGGCCAAAGAAATTGCCAACAAGATAATTGGTTTGGAGATGTTTTAAATGAACACAACAAAGAAACAATTATGCGATATTGTTAGTAAAAACAATATTACAGTAGTAATTGGACAGTACGATGGAAGACCAAATACACTATATATAACAAACGAGCCAATAGATTTACCAATACCAGTATCATTGAATGGTAATATATCATCCACGATTAATGTGGAACTTACAGAAAACATGCCAGAGGTGTATAATGATTTAATATTTCACATTACTACCTATGGCAGAATGGACATAGATATAAAACCAGATAATAGCAGTACCACGGAAGAAGATATTGTACAAATAAATGTAAATGATACTGCATGTATTGCCTACTATATACCAAGAACAAATAGCTTCATAATGGGTGACCTATTATGGCATCACCACTATGTAAGCATTGTAATGAAAAATATCTGGCCACAAATAGTAGAAAAATTAAAAATATCATAGAAATATTTTTTTTGTTTTTTTAATATTCAAAATCAATATAATCATCCATGAATAAATCATATCCGTTTTCTAGTTCGTCTTTGCTGAATATTTTAACCACTGGTAATTGTTCCGGATTTCTGTCTATAATGCTATCCAAATAAACAAACATTACTTTTGGTTTTCTTCTTAGTGCTTGCCAGTAAGCCGCTGCCTGAGCAACGTGACTATCATAGTATTGAAGGCCTGTTTTCAGGTCCATTAGAAATAATTCCTTTTTGAAGTGTATATCAAGTAGGTCGTTATTGCAGCTAATTTTCGCTAGCATATCGAGAGTACCTGCATACGGTGGATTTTTATTAAATAGCGACGTTTCCACAAAAAACGGTTGAATACTTAAATGTAAGTCATTCCACATTTTTATGCAGCGATTTATTCTGCCATAAACTTCTTCCCTGGGTATATTCCAGATGGGATTACACGACACTGGTAATACGTTCTTGGAATAACGACCAAGTATTTTTTTGTGGACAATGGTTCCTATGTGGGCACTAGGTCCAGGTCCCCTTGATTTACCGGGATTCTTTTTGTGTCCAATAATTGTGGTTACAGAAGGATATGGTATTTCGTCTTTAAAATAGAAACGACCATTGGGTGTTTGCTTTCTATAATAAGCAGATTTATCATTAACAAGCATTGTATCATCTAGTCCAGGAAAGTATTTGTTTCTTTGTCATAGAAACCGCGATCGTTGTGAATATAATCATTTTCATTAAAATATACGGGTTTTGTTCTTTTTACTATTATTATAGAATATCCAAGAATGTTTATAATGATCATGGTATCATCCTATAAATTTTTCTAATGGTATCGGCGTTTCCTTTATTCTTTTATTTGCTATATCCACATATTTTTGTTCTTTTTCAATACCTATAAAATGCCTATTTGTGTTTATGCAAGCTATTGCGGTTGTTCCAGAACCAATACAATTATCAAGAACTAAATCATTTTCATTAGTATATGTTTTAATTAAATATTCAAATAATTCTACTGGTTTTTGTGTCGGATGAAATGGTTTATGAACAGAATTAAATTCTAATATAGATTTATTATAATTTTTACCTTTTGATACATATTCAGGATTAAAATGTGCTAGATGTGTCATTTGTTTACCGCCTTTTCTACTATTATAAAAATTTCCGGTAACTAAATTTTGTTGATTAAATATAGGTGTTTTTTTATAGAAAACTAGAACGTTTTCATGTATTTTCATTGGATTGTATTTAGCCAATTGAAAATTACTTGCTTTTGTTTTTTTCCATATCCATTCATATTTGAATAATGACAAATTACTCATTACTAGCATTGACGTGAATGGCTGACTACTTGTCAAAACAATTGCACCTCTATCTTTAATTATTCTAGTATATTCTTTCCACATCAATTCAATATTAATTATATTATCCCACTTACAATCAGTTATACCATAAGGCAAATCACATAAAATCATATCAATTGTTTTATCAGGAATCAAGGGCATTAATTCTAAACAATCCCCTTGATATATTTTATCTATTTCTAACATATTATCATTTCCTGTAATCGTATTTATATTTTTGTATAGCCATAATTGACCATAAAATCATGGTGGTTGCGCCAGTTATCGTTGACAACCAAAATCCATTGCTTATATAAACCAGTGTTATTATAGCCATAAATATTGCAGTGGATATAGAAGTCTTGTAAGTAATTTCACAAAGTTTGTTTTTATGATTGAATAGAACTTGTGGTATCAAAGAAATAGTAAATACCAACGAACATATCATGAGAAGTTGGTCAGAAAAAGGTTGTATGAAGTCTAGCATTATTCATCAAGTCCTTTTACTAATTCAATCAATAAATTATCAGCAAATCTTCTTGAATTATAACTTACGGAATAATACATTTCCCATACTTTTGTCTTTTCTGATTTTTTCCATTTGCCAGCTAGACTACCTAAATCTAATAGTTTTTGTAAATTATCACGAATTATTAATCTATCTATATGAGTAATACTTCGCATATCAGCAAAACTTACCTTTTCAAATATATTAACAACAATTACTAATTGTACCATAGGTGATAATACATGCCACCTATCCAATTTGGATATTTGGTCATATAACAAAAGATTTTCTTTGGGCGTTCTTACTATATTGGTCAATGTTTTACCTCCCTCACCAGTACCATGCATTCATCATACCACGGACATTCATTATTTCATAACCAAGGAAAAGTAAGGAATATGGAATATTTTTTAATTTCAAAAATCCAATTAACATATAACCATTTGAAAAAATCCACAAGAAGAATCCTAAACCTCTTATTCCTGCATCTAAATCAGAAGCAAAAGTTGCACCCAAAATTGCTAATACTAATGTAATGTATTCTAATGGATGCGACTTCAAATCACCAAATAATTTATTTATATCTACGTTCATTCAGTCACCTCAAAGTCGAATAAATCACATTGTACACTTTCTTCTTCCTGGACCTTCCGAAAACAAATTGGACCATAACCTACCACCTGGCTATCTGGCGATGATAAGCGACGGCCACATCTTTTGCATTTTAAAAATTTTTGTTCATTCATTTATGTTCCTTCAGGAAAAGCAATTTCCAGGCTTGGTATATGTTCGATTTCGATAATGTCCTTCAAACTAATGAGGTGTACCGAATCCTTACCACGAACAATTATGTAGTTTTCGTCGCTGGTAATTACGGTTCCTGATATACCAATAAGGTTACCGTCGTCATTTATTTTTTGGCAACAAAAGACTTCTTTGCCTTTTGTCATGGTCATGAAAAAATCAAGTGGTTTCATGGGAATCTATTAATCTCCGAAGATCGATTAGTGATGATATTCTACAGGGTACATTTAAGTGTTCGTTATAGCGCCTTGTGATTAATGCAATGTTATTGTAATTCTGAAAACCCGGAAAATCCTCCACGAGAATATCACCGTTTTTGAGGAAACCTAATTTATGTTTGCTACTTTTCGTATAAACCACGTCATACGGAATTTTTACATGACGACGTAGCCAAATTTCTGTGAAAGGGATCCAATCATCGAGCTGATTGGTTAATATAATAATATCATTTAATTTTTCATGAATTATTGGTAAGTATTCGCTTTCCGGACACGTAGCACACAATTCCGGATGTTCATTAACGATTTCTATTATTGTTTTACCATTATAAGTATCATGCCAGTTTTCGGGTTCATAACCAAGGACATAACTACCTAGAATTCTGAGAACGCCATCTAAATCCCAATATAACATTATACAACTCCCAATAAAAAAATAATTGTGATTACTATTAGTTATTGGTTATTAACGTGTAGACACCAGCTAATGTTATTACGGTAGTTAGTACGCAAATTAATCCACCAAATATTATGCTCAAATAAAAGGCAATACTCAACAACACCATTACTTCTTGAGGTACCATGAAAGTACTTGTCATGAATGGTATTATATAATTGGTTAGTACATGATATTGTACAAATACCCCAACAAATGGAATCAATCCAATTACATCAGTTAACATATACACCATTGATATTATGAATATTGCTAATCCAGTATACATGTTTTGTGTAATGGCTGTTGCTGCAATTCCAAGTAATATTGAAATTACCGGTACACTTATCATGCTACCCACGGTCGTCTTTTCCTTGTTTGTCATGTAAATTCACTTCATCTATGTATTATGTATCTTTGTATAA